>JAZRWU010000245.1:0-7647 GCA_045599885.1 Bacteroidales bacterium
TCATCGGCATAAATCTCCAACTGAGGCTGAGAATACATTCTGGAATCATCCCCCAGACAGAGATTGGCATTGGATTGATAAGCCGATGTCTGCTGAGCATTTTCACGGACCAGTACTTTTCCACCGAACACTCCGGTAGAAGCACCGTCCAGAACATATTTATACAACTGATTGCTGGAGCCGCCCGAAACGGCATGGTCAACCAGGATATGCTGATCGGCTTGCTGTTGGCGGCTGAGAAGATTGAGGCCGGAAAGTTCCGCTTCGGCGCCACGGCCGTCCATCTTCAGATACACATTGTTGCGGGTCAGTCCGTTTTCCAGCCCGATATGATTCATCACCAGAGAGGCATCGGCAGCAAGGGACGCAAAAGTATTGGCCACTCTTGCCGTATTGTCGTGAGTCATCTCTATCTCATAATATTCCAGATGAGAACCTTGTCCCAGATAAATCTCCGCCACCTGATTGGAAAAATACTTTCCGCCTGTAATCGCATGGTCGCACACCATCAGATTGGCGGAAGCATTGTCCTCAAGAATAATCAACAGACGGCGGGTGGCCAGAATGTCAATCTCACCATGAAACATCTGAACCAACTGCAGAGGTTTGTCAAGCTGTACGCCTTTCGGGATATACAGCAACAGGCCGTCTTGCGCAAAAGCCGTATTCATCGCCGCATAAGAATCCTTGACATACTTCTTTCCCTTGGCATCGTAACAACCCTGAGCGCATAAACGGTTGTAATACCCGCCTATCTCAGGATGTTCCTGCAGAAGCATATTGAGGCTGCCGCACAAAACTCCGTCGGGAAGCTGGACAAGCTTCTTATTCGGATAGTATAAATCATTGACTATGAAGTATAGACGAGTTGAGAGCGAGGGCACGTCACAACGGAAGACATCGCTGGGATGAGCCGGTATCCCGAGCCGGTATAAATTCATACCGTAATCTACCGACAATGCTTCCGACAAATCGCAATGACGGTACGACTCATCCTGTCGGGTAGGAAAACCTTGCCGTTCAAAACAACCGAAAGCCTCATCGCGGGCGGCATCCAAAACCACAGCCGAATTCAGGCGAAGAACTTCACGATAATTGCGGTAAAGGTTCGCATAAATCTGACGGGCCTTCTCCATCGGAGCTAAAGCGGGCGCTATGTTATTATTCGGTTCCATCAATAACCCAGCTCTTGTTTAATCCAATCGTAACCTTTCTCCTCCAATTCGGTCACCAATTCAAATCCGGCCGTTTTGACAATTTTTCCTTGGTACAGAACATGGACAATCTGAGGACGGATATAATCCAACAGACGCTGATAATGAGTGATGACGATACAAGCTTTTTCCGGCGTATGGATTCTGTTCACACCTTTGGCGACGACACGCAGCGCATCAATATCCAGACCGCTGTCCGTTTCGTCCAAAATCGACAGCGTCGGATCCAGCATGGCCATTTGGAAAATCTCGTTACGTTTTTTCTCGCCGCCCGAAAAACCTTCGTTGACAGAACGGTTGGTCAGTTTATTGTCCAATTCAACCCATTCCTTCTTCTCACGCATGAGTTTCAAGAATTCGGAGGCGTTCAATGGAGGCAGATTCTTATATTTTCTATGCTCGTTGACAGCCGCACGCATAAAATTCACCATGCTGACTCCGGGAATCTCCACGGGATACTGGAAACTGAGGAACAAACCCTCACGGGAACGGATTTCGGCCGGCATCTCCAACAGATTCTTGCCTTTATACCAAACCTCGCCTTCCGTGACGGTGTAAGCCGGATGTCCTGTCAGAACAGCTGACAAAGTGCTTTTTCCAGACCCGTTCGGGCCCATAATAGCGTGAATCTCTCCCTCGTTTATGACTAAGTCCACTCCCTTGAGAATTTCCTTATCTCCAATGGAAGCGTGCAAATTCTTTATTTCTAATAACATAATGCTATCGTTCTTCTTGACGCTACCAAGCGCAAGTTATATTTTGCAAAGATAAGGGAACTTGAAGAAATATTCAATAGTTCTTATATACAACGAGTTCTCCGCTTTCGGTAATGCCTTCCACATCAATAGCGTAGCTGCTGCACGAAGAATTGTTGTAAAAACCGATGGTCGCCCGGTTCTCCTCATTCAATGACAGGTTTGGATTCCAATACAGGGTGCGGCGATGGTCAGCAGGCATTTTTTCATCCTTAATATTCTCATACACAGGCTGATAATACTCTTTGGAAGATGAATATCCGCGCAGCACCATCATCCGGCCGTTGTAAATGGGAACTTTTTCATACTTGGTCGGATAAGACTTGAAATTCACGACAAAGTTGTGGGTCCAGCTTTTGGCCAGCTCGTGCGTGCTTTCCATTTTGCGTTGGTTCAAATCGCCATAGATATAAATACGGGCCACATTCTCCAGCAAGGGAATCTTCTCAAAACGGCTCGAATATGGTATTGGCTGACGGGTGAGATCCACCAGATTACCATCAGCGGTTGATTTTGTAAGAAACTTGCGCATATAGATAGAGGCGTTTTCTATACGCTCGCTATTATTACTGAAAACGAAACCTTCTACCTGTCCTTCAGTGGAAACAGGAACCAGTTCATTGGCAAGCCCATCATCCAGATACGCACCCGGCCAAGCATTCTCATACTGATTGAAAAGCATGGTGTACCAACCGCGATACCCATGTCTGACGGCTGCGTTCAAACCGATAAGCTCTTTGGAGATAATACCTGAATACATACCGATATCCATCTGATAATTAAGCTCGTCAATAGGATTGAGCATGATGGCCGGTTGTGAATAATCCACCGGATGAGCGTGGTTTTTAGCCTTGACTTCCACCTCAGGCAAAAGCAGGGAAAAAGCATCCCCCTCGCCCGGAAGAGCTTGTCTGGCATCCACCTTGTTCTTTATCACTTCCACGTCTTCTTCCTGAATAGGATTCATTTCGTAATACGACAGAATCTTGGCACGAGGCACATAATTCTCGTTGATGGGGATGAACTCACGCGTCCAATGCAAGGCCTCTTTGTCGGGGAAAAACTGAGCTGCTGCGGAAGTAGCCTTCATCTCCTTCTTTTCTATCACATTGATGTACAATATTCCATTGCCATACACTTCGGGGAGATTGAAGGTGAAATATCCGAGACTGTCTATATCACCTCGTCCGTAATAGAAAGTTGTGTCGACCAATAAGATACCTTCGACCTGCAAACCCTTTTGAATGCGGTGGTTGCGCTCCCATGGAAATCCCTGAAGAGGAAAGACCCGTCCGGACATACGGAACAATGGAACCTCTTTCCCATACTGAGGATGATAGGGAGTCACACCGGCCATTTGGGACCAATCGTAGCGTGTCCAACCTTGAACCAGCATCAACAGGTCCAAATCTTCAAGATGCCGATTGTCGTCATTCACAAAATAATACTGCGGATTCTCAATGAAACCTTTCAAGTCGGACGAGAGCAGCAAATCTGTCACAATGCTTTGCTCACCATAATTGAGCTCGCGGGAGGCCTGATCGGAAACGGACACGGAAAGGAAAGTCTTGACGGATTCATTCAAACTCAAATCGAAAGAGTCTTTTGAATATGGCTTGAGCCGCTTTTCGGTCTTGATTATATTCAATGGCTTGACAGTATAGTCGTTGTGATTGACAAAAAACATCCGCTCGGCATAAATGTTCCCCTCCGTATCAAACAACGTGATCTGGTTGACGCCGCTCGGCAACAGGCTCTTGGAAATCAAGACCTTGTTGTCACCCTCTCCGAGTCTGACATCCTGAAAGACGTATGGCTTCCCCCGACAGACGATGGAAAGGCCCAATTCAGTGCCTGTCATTAAGGCGCTGTGCTGGATGGTCACCGAAAGCGTGTCGGAATGAATCGCATCAACCGACATCACACAACCTTCCGGCAACGCCTCGGGTAAATCATACTGAAAGGTCTTGCCTTTATACGTAATGGATATTTTATTCCCGATTTCAGGAATCAGATAAAAACTGCCGCGTCCCCGCTGGTTGCTCTGAAAACTGTTGCCTCTGGAGGAAAAGCCCTTTACAATATTGCCTTTCACAGATAAAGGTTTATCATCCTCTCCCAAGACTTCAAAAGCCACCTTGGAGAGCAAGCCGTTCACCAAAGAGCCGCCTTCGGGATAGAATCGGATTTCCGGACGGGCTGGCGGTGGATTGCGCATTTCATTCTTGGCTGTCACCTGCGGACGGGTACGGATAATCTTCTGCCCGTAATTTCCGGCTTTGGCAGGTTGGCAATACACAGGGAACACACGGGAAAAACAGGCTTCCGATTCCTGATACGCCTTCTTGGTATAATCCATATTGAAATAAAAGGCGCTGACCTCCTTTTCGTAGGGCAACTGCACCATAGCGTAATTCAACATCTGCTGTGTATATGCCCTGACCTCATAATAACCGGAAGTATAATCCTCATTCAACACAAACTCGCCATGGCACTGACCGTTCTCGATTTTCAGAAGACGCGAATCAACAATGGTTCCCTCCTGCGTCAACAACTGAACGTGAAGCCGCTGACTCTCCGTGCTCAAACATAAATCATCCGCCCTGACCACGTATGCTTTGAACCAAATAGTCTCTCCCACATAATACGAAGTATTGTCAAAATGAAGATAAACCTTCTCCTGAGGATATAAACGGTTGAAAGTTTCAACGTTGGATACAAAACGCCGCAGACTGTCGGTGACAGAGCCTTCATCGGCATACGAAACCGCCGCGCTGAACAACATCAGCATACACAGCTTGATGGCATGGCTGAAAAACCGATAAGGATTCTTATGATTCATGGCTGTATTTTTTTATTCCTGTCCGGAGTACAACAACAATTTCATTTCTGCTTTAAGGGAATCCACCATGGGGGTCTGAATCTTGACCGGCAGATTCAATGCGGTTTCAGCCACTCTCCGGGCCTCCGCCTCCATTCCGGCACTCTGATACAGGGTGGCCAGAAGATAATAAGGATAGAAACGGCTCGGGCACATTTTGGAAGCCTTCAGACAACAATTCTCCGCCTCAAGGAAACAATGGTTCTTTCTGTAAATCAAGCTCAGAAAGCAGTCCAACTCATAATCAGCATTGATTTTGCGGCACTGCCCGGCCACTTTCAACGCCTCAGCATAGTGACCGGCGTTGTACAATCCAATAGTGTAATTGTTTAGAAGAACCGGCGGAATCCTTCGGTTGATTTTCAAGGAAGCGAACTCCGTCAAAGCGGCCGCCTCCCGTTGCTGCAGGTGTTTTGTCGCCTTTTGCCAGCGTGAAGTCTCCTTCATGACAGGCATTATTCCGACCGTAAGAAGCACACTCACCGCCAAAACCGATACCGATATTATCCTGAGCCGTTTTGGAGATATGGAGAAACGATACCGGTTGCACACCAGCACAAAGCTGTCCGTCAGAACAATCATCCATACGTATGGATAATAGAACGGATAGGAGAACATCGACATGACTGCCACGGACAATAAAGACAAGGCCGAAATCCGGCTGGAGATTCTGTCGGAAGTGCGGATGAAACAACGTAACAGCCAGAAACAGAAAGCCAAAAGAAGCAACAGACCGACACAACCGTAACGTATGACAAACAAAAGCAGCTCGTTGAACGGATGATTGACATTGTCGGCAAAAAACTGATAAGGGCTGTTGGGATGACGGATAAAATAATTTGCCTGATAATCCATATAATGGGCCCGAAAGCCGAAATGCCCGTATCCGAACAAAGGACGATCCATAATCATATCCCAACTGCAGCGCCATATCAGCAACCTTCCGTCGGCAGAATCTTTTTTGAGGAAATAGGCCACGATAAACAAGACGGCCAGACCAACGGCAAACAGAAGAACAATACTCCGACGTTTCCAGGGAATCCTCGCGCCCAGACATACGCAAATCCAGGCAAGCATGGCGAAAACACCGGCACGTGAGCCGGACAGCACCACCGTTGTCAGTAAAAACAACGTGATAATCACCGACCACACTTTTCCTGCCCTGCTGTTTCTCAGAATCAACACAAAAGGAGCCGCCATACTGATACAAGCCGCCAAGCCTGCCGGATTGTCCAAAGGGCCTGTCATCATCGGACGGTCTGCTGAATAATAATCTGCCAAGCTATATACGGCCAATATCACAGCTGTCGCCAGTATCACCCGGGAAATGCCGCCGTAACTATCCTGTGAACGAAGGCACCGGGATTGCTCATCCTGCGATGCGGCCAATAGCCATATCGACATCATGGCACCTGTCAGAAACAGAGACAAATAACCCAACTGCCGGTTGGAACAGCCCAACCGACTGGAAACCATATCGGCTGGAAGAAGGCAAACCACACAGAGGACAGCAAAGAAAACCGCCGGCAACCAACTCCATAATTCCAATTTATGTCGTGTATCTTCAATCAATGGTGGATGATATAATCCGTTAGACGATTCCCAAAAGTCAGAAAAAAAAACGATTATCGCAAACCGGCATTATAATCACGCACTGCGCTGATCATGGCTTGGATGTTTTCCTGACGGGCACCCATGGGAAGTCCTCCTCCGGTACTGACAATCAAACCACGGAAATCACCGTTGACTCGAACGTATTCCTCTATCACAGAGTGAGTCAAGCCATACACTTCGTCTGGATTGTCGGACAGAAGAGACATCGGCGGCACATTTCCCATCAGCACCGTTTGTTTTCCAACATTCTGACGGACTGACCCGATGGACTGGGTGTGGGTAAAATTAAACACATCGACGCCCATTTCCCGCATATACGGATAACAGGAATCCGAAGTGAAATCGTTATGGAAATAATGACGCAGTTCCGGGAAAGAACCGAATATCTCCTTCATATAGGGAAGGCAGCACATCTGAAACTCTTCCGGGGCGAAATATCCGCAGACATCGTCCAGAACGAGAATCGCCTGCGCCGTTCTGACATTCTCAAGCTGGGCCTCCAACCACAACTTGACACAATCGGTTGTTTTACGCAACAGAATGCCGGCAGCTTCGGGATCGGTCATCATCAGCAGCAACAACTGCGTGACCGTGAAAATATGAGAAGCCACCGTAAACGGGCCGCGGGCGCAAACCATATAGACCTGCTCTCCCTCTTTTTCCAATATCGGCTGGAACTTCCGCTGCTGATTCAATATCCAGGGCATCAGTCCGTCACGTTTCGGATCAGGCAATCTCAGACTCTTGAACAAAGACTTGGCATGGTCCAAATCCTCGGAAAGCGGATGAAGATGCGGCATATTGTCGTCATAAAAGCAGAGCGGACAGCCAAAACCCGAAGGTTCCGCTGTCATCCCATATTCGACCCACCAACCGGGGACAAAGACCGCATCCGGAAAATCTCTGATAATCTTGCGGTTATCATTTATCCAGACTTCATTCCCCGCATAATAGTCAACGAAAGAATGTCCGCAATAACCCGGAATCCAAGGACTGTCGGCAATAAAAGCTATCGGGATTTCCCTGTTGGTATGGAGAACCGTCTGCTCAAGCAAATGAATCTGTTGCGCATTCATAATAAAGACATTAAAACCTGTTTTGAAATGATTTCCCGATGATTTGATAAGGATTTTGAGGCGGATTTGAAAGAATTCAAAACAGGTTCTAACCCACGCTGCCTTCC
>JAZRWU010000246.1:0-5075 GCA_045599885.1 Bacteroidales bacterium
GGCTTGCCATCGACTTCGAAGTAGAAGATGAAGAGGTTGCTGTTGGCGGCCATCGCGGAGTGTGCGCCCAGGTCGTTGACAGGGAAGGTGGCGTTGAACCAGCGTCCGTCGATGACGATGCGGCCGCGTGCGATCAGTGAGTTGTAGCTGTCGCTGTAGATGGCCAGGAAGTTGATGAAGTTATTGCAGAAGCGAATCAGCAACTTGCGATAAAGCAGCAGCTGCTCCACGGCGGCGGCTTCCTTGAGGATGTCCGCGACTGCGGCGTCTCTGTTGGTCAGATCCTGTATCAGTTCAGGCAGCTCCTTGATGGCGACGTATTTGCGGAGGTTGTCCTCAGGAATTGCGTCGCAGATGTCGCCAGTCTTGGCGGCGAGATAGGCGCGGTACGGCGCGAAGACGCCAGTGACCTTGGCCCATTCGGCGGGGGTCATCTTTTCGGCGGCATCACCGAGGACTGGCTTGATCAGCGTGTTGACCATCTTCGCCCACCAGTCACGATAGAGCGGGTTGATGTAGTCGGGGGCATTCAGCGGAATTTCCGCCTTTCCGGCAGGCTGGCAGAGCGGCATGGCCTTGAGATGGCTGTCCAGTCCTGGCCAGGCAGTGGGGTCGATGACGGCGGGCTTGCCGTCGTTTTCCATAATCTTGTCCTCGAAGCGGCGGTCGAAGCTGCGCAGCGCGCACAGCTTGAAGAACTCGTCAACCAGACTGGAATTGGAATCCAGCAGCGCCATCAGGTCAGGTGTCTGTGTGCCCAGGACCATCACATCCGTGGTGTCCTTTCCTGCAGGAATCTTGCCTGCGTCCTTCCAGGCCAGATAGCCAGGGATGGCATCCCAGACCTGCTGGAACTGCCCCTGGGACATGCCTGTGGTGCCGTCCGCATCCAGACAGCCGCCGGTTGCAGCCGCCACATCGGCGACCAGCGCCTGGACATCGTCGACGCGTGCGGGGTCCTTGGTCATCGTGGCTGCCAATTTGGAGATGACCGCATCGCCGTTGAGTGGGCGACTGGTCAGAATCTCCTGGAATTTGCGGACCGTGGCCAGGTCGATGGTCTTCGGGTCATCGGTCTTCAGGTCGCTGTTGATGTAGTCGGCGGAATGGCGGATTATCTTCGCGTTGTCGGAATCGGGGTTGAGCTCGTCCAGCACCAGCTTGCCGTCGAAGTTGTTGTCAATTTTATCTGGATGCGGATAGACCTCCAGAAGCCATTTGATGGCCTTCTTGACTTCCTCGCTGGAGATGTTCTTGCTGTGGTTGAGGTTTACGTAATCAAGGAATTTGGGATCGCAGGTGTAGTCCGAGATTGGGGAGCTGACTGCCACCCACAGTGCCTCATCCAACGTCAGCGACGACTGGAGGTCGAAGCCGTCCTCAATGACCAGCTGATAATTGTTGGCTGTGTGTACGAATTTCATTGGTTGCACCTCTTTTTTTATGGTGTATTTTTATTAGACCTGAAAAAATTAAAGACTAAAGGAAATACTCGACGCCAGAGCGGAAGATTCCCTGCTCGCGTTCGCCTGGGATGTTGCGGGCCAGGTTATCCTCCCACGAGCGTTCGGAGTGCCCCATCTTGCCCAGGACGCGGCCATCAGGGGAGGTGATGCCTTCGATGGCGTTGACCGAGCCGTTGGGATTCCAGGGCATCGCGGTGGCGGGTTTGCCGTCAGGGCCTGCGTATTGGAAGGCCACCTGGCCGTTGGCGACCAGCTCCTTGACCTGCGCCTCGCTGGCGAAGAAGCGGCCTTCGCCGTGGGAAATGGCCACGGAGTGAATCTGACCGATTTCAGCGTGGCGCAGCCACGGTGACTTGACGGAGGCGACGACAGTCTCAATCATCGTCGCCACGTGACGGCCAATGGTGTTGAAGGTCAGCGTCGGCGCATCGGTGGCCAGTGCAGGACGCACCTCGCCGTAAGGAACCAGCCCAAGTTTGATGAGCGCCTGGAAGCCGTTGCAGATGCCCAGGGCCAGACCGTCGCGGTCGTTGAGAAGCCGTCCGATGGCCGCCATAACAGCGGGATTGCGGAAGGTGGTGGCGATGAACTTGCCGGAGCCGTCCGGCTCGTCGCCGCCTGAGAAGCCGCCTGGGAATGCCACAATCTGTGAGTTGTCCAGCATCTTGACCAGCTTCTGGACGGAATCCTCAATGTCGGCGGCGCTCAGATTGCGGATGAGAACCAGCTCCGGAATTGCGCCCGCGTTGGCAAACGCCTTGGCGGTGTCGTATTCGCAGTTGGTTCCGGGGAATGCAGGAATGAGCACTCTGGGCTTTGCGGTCTTGATGACCGGAGTCTTGCGGGACTTTGTCTCGTAGGAGAAGTTCTCGACAGGATCGTTATCCGAAGGAATATTGCACGGGAATACGCTTTCAAGCTTTCCTTCGTAGAGAGCCGACAGCTCTCTGCAGGAAACCGCGGAGCTTCCCCTTGTGAACATTCCGTCTTCCGTTACGGTTCCTATAATATCGGGCCCTTCCGCTTCTTCCGCAAGCTCCAGAACGAAGCTTCCCACGCAGGTGTTGAAGAGAGTGTCAAGATCGAGTCCTTCTTCGAACCTAAAGCCGTAGCCGTTGCCGATCGACATTTTCCAGACAGCTTCCGCGACGCCGCCCATTCCCGGAGTGTAGCAGCTTACGGCCTTACCGCTTCTTAAAAGAGAAGTAACGGTATCAAAGCACTTGAGAAGGGATTCTGCCTTTGGAAGACCGCTCTCATCGAGCTCGGGCCTGACAATGCAGACCTTGTGCCCCGCCTTCTTGAATTCGTTCGAAACGATATCCTTTACCTTCTGAGTGGTTACGGCGAAGGAAATGAGCGTGGGAGGAACGTGGATGTCCTCAAAGCTGCCGCTCATCGAATCTTTTCCTCCGATGGCTCCGATACCGAGGTCGAGCTGGGCCTTGAGAGCGCCGAGCAGAGCTGCAAAGGGCTTGCCCCAGCGGTCGGGATCGCTTCCGAGCTTTTCGAAGTATTCCTGAAGGCTCAGATAAACGTCCTTGAACTCCGCGCCGGTCGCGATAAGCTTGGAAACCGATTCGACTACGGCAAGGTATGCGCCGTGGAACGGGCTCTTCTCGGAGATAAACGGATTATAGCCGTATGCCATGAGAGAGCAGTCGTCGGTATGCTTCTTTTCGACGGAGATCTTCTGGACCATCGCCTGGACCGGAGTCAGCTGGTACTTTCCTCCGAAGGGCATCAGCACGCTTCCCGCTCCGATAGTGGAGTCAAAGCGCTCCGAAAGGCCTCTCTTGGAGCAGCAGTTGAGGTCGGATACGGTGGTCTTCATATTGTCCGCGAAGCTTCCGCTTACCTGCTTTGATGAGAATTCGGGCTTTGCGGTCTTTACGGTGATATGCTTTTCAGCTCCTGCGGAATTGAGGAATTCTCTTGAAATATCAACGATATTCCTGCCCTTCCAGTTGATAACGAGCCTGGGTTCTTCTGTTACAACGGCAACCGGTGTAGCGGAAAGGTTTTCTTCGTCCGCGAGCTTAAGGAATGCGTCGAGATCCTTCTTTTCGATCACGCAGGCCATTCTCTCCTGAGATTCGGAAATGGCAAGCTCAGTGCCGTCGAGTCCTTCATACTTCTTGGGAACTCTGTCGAGCTCGATGAAAAGACCGTCGGCAAGCTCGCCAATGGCAACTGAAACGCCGCCCGCTCCGAAGTCGTTGCAGCGCTTGATCATTCTGCTCGCTTCGGGATTTCTGAACAGTCTCTGAAGCTTTCTTTCTTCGGGGGCATTGCCCTTCTGGACCTCGGCTCCGCAGTTTTCAACAGAATGAACGTTGTGAGCCTTTGAGGAACCGGTAGCGCCTCCGATACCGTCGCGTCCGGTTGCGCCGCCGAGAAGAACGACGACGTCTCCGGGCTGAGGAACCTCGCGCCTTACATTGCATGCGGGAGCAGCTGCGATGACAGCGCCGACCTCCATGCGCTTTGCGACATAGCCCGGATGGTAAATCTCATCGACGATGCCGGTTGCAAGTCCGATCTGGTTTCCGTAGGAGGAATAGCCTGCCGCAGCGGTAGTAACGAGCTTCCTCTGGGAAAGCTTGCCCTTGAGGGTCTCGCTTACGGGCACGGTTGGATCGGAAGCACCGGTAACTCTCATCGCGCCGTAAACATATGAACGGCCGGAGAGCGGGTCTCTTATAGCTCCTCCGAGGCAGGTCGCAGCCCCACCGAAGGGCTCGATCTCGGTCGGATGGTTGTGCGTTTCGTTCTTGAAGAGAAGAAGCCAGGGCTCCGTGACGCCGTCCACATCCACATTGATCTTCACCGTGCAGGCGTTGATCTCCTCCGATTCGTCCAGCTTGTCCAGCCTGCCGTTCGCGCGCAGATATTTCACCGCCAGTGTGGCGATGTCCATCAGGCATACGGGCTTGGTGCGGTTCAATTCCTTGCGGGTGGCGATATAATCGTTCCACGCGCTCTGCAGCAGATCGTCCTCAAAGGTCACATCGTCGATCACGGTCAGGAAGGTGGTATGGCGGCAATGATCCGACCAGTAGGTGTCGATCATGCGAATTTCGGTGACGGTGGGATCGCGGCGCTCGGATTTGAAATATTCCTGACAGAAGGAAATATCGTCCACGTCCATGGCGAGACCGTAGCTTTCGACGAATGCGGAAAGCCCATCGCGATCCAGCGCGGTGAAGCCGTCGAGCGTCTTAACTTCCGTGGGAATATCGTAGCGCGCGTTCAGGGTATCGGGCTTTTCGAGGGAAGCCTCGCGGGCTTCCACGGGGTTGATGACGTACTTTTTGATCTCCGCGATCTCCGCTTGGGTCAGCGTTCCGTACAGGGCGTATACCTTCGCGGTGCGGATTACCGGGCGTTCGCCCTGCGAAATGATCTGGATGCACTGGGCGGCGGAATCGGCGCGCTGATCGAACTGGCCGGGCAGATATTCCACAGCGAAAACCGTCGCGCCGCCGAGATCGGCTTCATCGGAGACGACGTCCAGCTGGGGCTCGGAAAAAACGTTCTTTTTGGCGTTTTCAAAGATTTCCGGCTCGATATTTTCCGCGTCATAGCGGTTGAGGATGCGGACATCCT
>JAZRWU010000247.1:0-4714 GCA_045599885.1 Bacteroidales bacterium
TGCCGTCCTGATTTTTGACGGAGCAATGAGCGAACCTGCCGTTTATGTCAACGGAGAATTGGCCGGTGTATGGAAATACGGTTACAACAGTTTCCAAATCGACATCACGCCCTATATCTCGAAAGGGAAAGACAATGTGCTGGCGGTGCATCTCCAAAACCCCGAGGAAAGCTCCCGTTGGTATCCCGGTGCCGGACTTTACCGTCCTGTGCGGCTGCTGCTTCAACCCGAAGTAAGGCTCAGGGAATGGGGTTCCTTTTATCAGACCACTCATATTGAAGGGATAGACAAGGAAGGGCACAGGGCAGATTTCGCCTTGCTCACCGCCCATTCCTCCATCGAATGCGGTCAGCCGCTCGAGAAAGGACGCAGCCTGCTGATAAGACACACCCTGATAGATGAAAACGGAGTGTCCTGTGCCTCAGCCGAAGCCAAAGTCAACGGCAGCCTCGAAGGCACAGCCGTCCTCAAAGTGGAGCAGGTGGAATTATGGAGTCCTGAGCAGCCCACGCTCTACACCATCCGCACCGAGCTCTTGGAAAAAGGTCTCGTTCTCGACAGCCGGGAAACGCGTATCGGTCTGAGAAGCCTCCTTTTCGCCTACGACGGTTTCCGCCTCAACGGTCAGAAACGCAAAATCAAAGGAGTCTGCCTCCACCACGACCTCGGTCCGCTCGGCAGCGCCTTCAACAAAGCCGCTTTCTGCCGTCAGGTGCGCATTCTCAAAGATATGGGTTGTGACGCCATCCGCACCGCACACAACATGCCCGCTCCTTGGCAGATGGAGATTTGCGATTCCCTGGGAATGATGGTGATGGCCGAATCGTTCGATATGTGGATTTATCCCAAATGCCGCAACGGTTATGCCCGCTTCTTCCATCAGATCAACCCGGCCAACGGCAAGGAATGGTGGGAATCGGACATAGAGAATCTGGTGCTCTGCCACCGCAATCACCCCAGCATCATCCTGTGGAGCATCGGCAATGAGATTCCCGACCAAGGCAACGCCGAGGGGCTGAAATATACCCGGCTGATGCAGGATATCTGTCATCGACTCGACCCGTCACGGCCTGTCACTCAAGGATTTGACCGGGCAGACAACTGCATCTGGAGCGGTGCGTTCCAAGCGACCGACATTCCCGGTTTCAATTACCGGCTCCACAAATATCCGCTCGGACTCCAGAACTCTCCCAAGGGTTTGCTTTTGGGCACCGAGACCAGTTCGACCGTCAGCAGCCGGGGTTGTTATGAATTTCCGGTGGTGAAAGCCAAAAACAAGATACATCCCGACCTGCAATGTTCCGGTTATGATTTGGAAAGCTGCTCCTGGAGCAATCTTCCCGAAGAAGACTGGCTATGGCAGGACGATGAGGAACGTATTCCCGGAGAATTTGTCTGGACAGGCTTCGACTACCTCGGCGAGCCTACACCCTACGATGAATTCTGGCCATCGCGCTCGTCGTATTTCGGCATCGTCGATCTGGCCGGATTGCCCAAGGACCGTTACTGGCTCTACCGCAGCCGTTGGAATCCGTCCGAACCGACCATCCATCTGCTGCCGCATTGGAATTGGGAAGGCCGCGAAGGAGACACCATTCCGGTCTATTGCTATACCGATTGTCCGGAGGCGGAACTGTTTCTCAACGGCGTCAGTTTGGGACGCAGGCACAAAATCGACTACCCCCTCGAACGCTATCTGAAAGAAGGCGCACAGGCCGGTCAGAACGGTTTGCCCGACTGGATTGACCGTTACCGTCTGCGTTGGAATGACGTACCCTACGAGCCGGGCACGCTCGAAGTGGTGGTTTACGATGGACAAGGGAAAGAGGCCGGAAGACAAAGCCTGCACACGGCCGGCGCACCTCACCATATCGAGCTCTGCGCCGACAGGGAGACTTTGCGCAAGACGCCCCGGAAATGGAACGTGACCGCTTTGAATGCTGAGATATGCGATTCTCCCGACCTCAGTTTCATACGGGTCCGGATAGTGGATAAAGACGGAAATCTCTGCCCGAACGCCGACCATTCACTGACTTTCAAAACGCAGGGAGCCGCAAGGTTCAAAGCCTGCTGCAACGGAGACGCCACCTCGACAGAACCGTTCGTCCAAGCTCGAATGAAAGCTTTTCACGGAGAACTGGTCGTGATACTGGAAGCCTCCGACCAAGCGGGAAAGGCCAGCCTGACTGTCAGCGGAAAAGGGCTGAAAAGCGCAAGACTGCCCATTATCGTCCAATAATCAATATATCCGGGATACTATTTTTCCAGCATCAGCGCCGCCGTATGTTTTGCGGCACCGGGCTGTCCAAGACGCTGACGGATTTCCTCGTACGACTGCAGCATCGCCTGACGCTCAGGACCTTCACGGATGATTTTTCCGAGTTCGGAAGCTATATTGCCGGGGGTGCATTGCCAGGACACCAACTCGCGCACCACTTCCCTTCCCGCCGTCAGATTGACCAGCGAGATGAAAGGCGTGCGGATGAGCAGATGACGCACAATCCAAGTGGTGATCGGGCCACCGAAAACCCGATAACAGACCACTTGCGGCACTTTGAACAAAGCGGTTTCGAGCGTAGCGGTACCCGAAACGACCAAAGCGGAATGGGCATGGGAAAGCAAAGCATAGGTCTCGCCCATCAGCAGGGAACATGAATAATTCCGGATAAAAGTCTGGTAGAAACCACTTTCCAAACCCGGCGCTCCTGCCACCACTATCTGATAATCATCGGCAAATTCCGAAGCGGCCTGAAGCATTCGGGGAAGATTCCGCCGCACTTCCTGGCGACGGCTGCCTGCCAGGACCGCCAATATGGGCCTGGACGGATCCAGTCCGGAACGGTCACACCACTCCTTCCTACCGGTTCGGGCCGGAAGATAGGCTTCCACACTGTCCACCGAAGGATTACCCACATAGGTCACCGGATAATCATGCTTGTCGAAAAACGTTTTTTCGAACGGGAACACAATATACAGACGGCTGATATCGCGCTTGAAATGGCGGATGCGCCAGGATTTCCAAGCCCAGATTTTGGGAGAGATATAATAAAGGACCGGCAATGAGGGACGATGCTTGTGTATGTAGGCGGCCACTTTCAGATTGAAGCCGGCATAATCCACCAGAATCAGTTTGTCGGGATTCCAATCGAGGATATCCTGACGGCAGCAGGCCATATTGTCCAATATGCTGCGTGCGTGAAGCAATACGGGCAAAAATCCCATATACGCCATATCACGATAGTGCCGGACCGGAGGACAAGCTGCGGCCTCGGCCATCCGGTCACCTCCCAGGAAGCGGAATTCAGCCTGAGAATCACGTTCTTTCAGAGCTTGGATCAGATTGGAGGCATGGAGGTCTCCAGAAGCCTCTCCGGCAATCAGATAATACTTCATCTACGCAATAATTGTATTTATAAATCCCACGAACGCAGCCGGTCGAGCATACGTTCGGATGTCATATCCAACTGCTCCGGCACCAAGGCGATATAACCTTCGCGCAAAGCTGTCAGATCGTTGTCGGCCTCGGGTTCCAAATTGACGAAACGGCCTGTCAGCCAAAACAGATGATGTTTGAAGGGATGATGGCAGTTTTCCAGTTCATCCACCCAACGGCCTCGCCCCTGACGGCAGACCCGTATTCCACGCAAAAGGGCTTCATAAGGCAGATTGACATTCAGGAAAACATCCTCCGGAAGACCGTCACGCAAAACCCCGGCGACGATTTTCTCCAAATACGGAAGATAAGGCGCGAAATCTACTTGGCGGGAATGGGTGTCGATGGAGAAACCGATGGACGGAATCCCCGAGATACAGGCTTCCATGGCAGCGCCCAGGGTTCCCGAATAATGCACCGCCACCGAGGCGTTGAAACCGTGGTTGATTCCCGTCACCACCAGGTCGGGCAGCCGTTCTACGCACAACTGATTGACCGCCAACTTGACACAATCGACCGGAGTGCCGCTGCAGGTATAGACGGTCAGGCCTTCTTCCTGACGCACGAGCGAAGATGATATGGGAACGAAATTGGTGAATGAGGTCGAAGCGCCGGAACGCTCATGATCGGGAACAACGACCATCACATCGCCCAGGGGACGGACCATCTCAATGAGACAGTTCAATCCGGGCACTCCCAGGCCATCGTCATTGGAAATCAGGAATAAGGGTTTTCGTTCCATCAAAATGCATTTCTTATGGGGCAAAAGTAAGAGGTATTCGGTGGAAATCCAAGATAAATTGATTATCTTTGTCCGATAAATTGCTTTTTACCCATGGGAAGAATTATAGCCATCGCCAACCAGAAGGGCGGTGTGGGAAAGACCACCACCTCCATCAACCTGGCAGCCTCACTCGCCGCCCAGGAGAAGAAGGTGCTGCTTGTGGATGCTGATCCCCAGGCCAATGCCTCATCGGGACTCGGCATCGACATCCGTTCGGTCGAGACCAGCATCTACGAGTGCATGATTGACCGCGCCGATCCTCTGACCGCCCTGCAGAAAACCGAAATCGAATACCTATACGTGATACCCTCGCATATCGACCTTGTCGGAGCCGAACTGGAGATGATCCAGATGGAAAAGCGCGAATCCATTCTGCGTCAGGTGCTGGAGCCGCTCCGTGAACGCTACGACTACATACTGATTGACTGTTCCCCCTCGCTGGGACTCATCACCGTCAATTGCCTGACAGCCGCCGACTCGGTGTTGATTCCGGTCCA
>JAZRWU010000248.1:0-12325 GCA_045599885.1 Bacteroidales bacterium
TACGATCCGACTTCGCAATTCCTCAGGAACTTCGGTGTGGGCGTCCTTTTCCTGGACCAGAGCACCGTTGAACATGGAGCGGAACTGCATTTTAGGAGCATTGTATTCTTTCTTAATCAAGATAATACGGTTTTTCTTTGAAGTGAGGACTTCAAGAGCGTCGTCCTCATAACCCGGAGCAATGACCACTTCGAAGAAGAGCTTGTTCATCTCCTCGGCCGTCGCCAGATCGACCACGCGGTTGGTGGCGAACACACCTCCGAAAGCCGAGACGGGATCTCCGGCCAAAGCGGCGTTCCAAGCCTCCAGCAAGGTGGGACGGGTGGCCACACCACAGGCATTGTTGTGCTTGATGATGACGAAACTGGTATCCTTGAACTCGTCTATCAGGGAGACAGCGGCATCGATATCCAAAAGATTGTTGTACGAAATCTCCTTACCCTGAAGCTGTTCGAACATTTCGTTGAAGTTGCCGTAGAAGAAAGCCTTCTGGTGGGGATTCTCACCGTAGCGGAGAGGACTGGCCTCATCGACAGCCACACGGAAAGCGCTGCCCGACCCGGCGTCGAACCAGTTGAAGATATGGGTGTCATAGCCCGAAGATACCTTGAAAGCTTCCTTGGCGAACCACTGACGCTGTTCAAGCGTGGTCCGGGCTCCGTTCTCACTCAAAATCTGATTCAAGGCGGCATATTGGGCCTTGGATGCGACAATCACGACATCCTTGAAGTTTTTGGCAGCGGCGCGGATCAGCGAAATGCCACCGATATCGATTTTCTCGATGATATCAGCATCGGCGGCGCCGGAAGCGACTGTCTCCTCAAAAGGATACAAATCGACAATGACCAGATCGATGGCAGGTATCTCATAGCTCTCGCACTGCAGACAGTCCTGCTCCACATCGCGGCGGCTCAGGATTCCGCCGAAGACCTTAGGATGCAAAGTCTTGACACGGCCGCCCAAAATGGAAGGATAACCCGTCAGCGATTCCACTTTCTGACAGGGATAACCTTGTGATTCAATAAACTGCTGAGTACCGCCGGTGGAAATGAATTCCACACCGTCAGCATTCAGTTTTTTCAAGATGGCATCCAACCCTTCTTTATGATAGACCGAAATAAGGGCGGACTTGATTTTCCTATATTCAGACATAATGTACAAATTATTGATTATCAATTGATTAAATTGACATCAAGAAAGATTTTCCTCTATATCAATTATCCTGCAAAGATATAAATTCCAAGACAAAAAGCAAGCCTTTCCACTATAATTTTTCAAAACATTTCCAGAGTGTGTATCTGAACTTTATCTATGCTTCCGGCATCTTTGTTGAACTCACCCGAGAATAGATTCCCCTGACTTTTTTCGGTAGTCCATCGTTTGAATATCGGAGGTTTTGCGCTAACTTCGCAGACCGATAGAAAGTGTATCCGATTATATAAAATAACACATTATGAAAGCAAAAGCAGTACGTCTCTACGGCAAGCAGGACCTCCGTCTCGAGTCCTATGAATTGCCTGAAATCGGCGAAGATGAAATTTTGGCCAAAGTCATTTGCGACAGCCTCTGTATGTCGTCATACAAAGCCTCCAACCAAGGTCCCGACCACAAGCGCGTTCCCGACAACGTGAGCGAGAATCCGGTCATCATCGGCCACGAGTTTGCCGGTGAACTGATTCAGGTAGGCTCCAAATGGGCCTCCCAGTTCAAAGTGGGCGACAAATTCTCCATCCAGCCCGCCCTCAACTACGAACAAGGTCCGGTCGGTGTGCTCAGCGCTCCCGGCTATTCTTACCGCTTCATCGGCGGCGATGCCACCTACGTCATCATTCCCAACGAAGTGATGGAACTGGGTTGCCTGCTGCCTTTCAAAGGCGAAGGCTACTACCCTGCTTCCCTTTCGGAGCCTCTGAGTTGCGTCATCGGCGCCATGCACGCCAACTACCACATCACGCCCGGCTGCTATGTCCACAACATGGAAATCAAGGAGAACGGCAAAATGGCCATTCTCGCCGGCGTAGGTCCCATGGGTCTGGCAGCCATCAACTATGTGCTGCACCGTGAGGACCGTCATCCTTCCCTTCTGGTGGTCACCGATATGGATCAGGCCCGCCTCGACCGCGCCGCCTCGCTCTACACGCCCGAATTCGCCGCCTCGCATGGCATCGAGCTGAAATACATCAACACCGGCAAGATGGAGAATCCCGCCGAGGAGCTCAAAGCCATCAGCGGTGGTGAAGGGTACAACGATGTATTCTGTTTCGCTCCCGTCCGCGCCGTCGCCGAGCAGGCCGACGCCATTCTGAGTTTCGACGGCTGCCTCAACTTCTTCGCCGGCCCCGGCAAGCCCGATTTCAGCGCCATGTTCAATTTCTACAATGTCCACTACGCCTACACGCACGTGGTCGGTACCAGCGGCGGCAACACGGACGATATGAAGGAAGCCCTGCACCTGATGAGCCTGGGCATGGATCCGGCCGGTCTGGTCACGCACATCGGCGGCCTCAACGCCGTGATTGACGCCACGCTGCACCTTCCCGAAATCCCCGGAGGAAAGAAGTTGATTTACAACCACATCGAAATGCCGCTGACTCCGATTTCCGACTTCGCCGAACTCGGAAAGAGCGATGCCCGCTTCGCCAAACTCGATGAACTCTGCCAAGCCCATCAGGGATTGTGGAACCTCGAAGCCGAACAGTATCTGCTGGCCAACTTCGCCTGACGGAACGGATTTACCTTCTGACGGCCTTGGATTCGCTCCGCAAAGGCCGACACACTCAAATAGCACTTGCGACCTTCCTTATCGCAGGTGCTTTTTGGTTATTTGATACAATTCCTGAATGGAAGCGGCGGTGGCCACGGCACAGGTGACGATTACCAGAAAGGCCACCGGACGGGAAGGATAATACTCTATGCACCAGGGGATAAGGAAAAGGAGGAAGCCGGAAGCCCTGTTCATCAAGGAGTGAGCAGAAACCAATCTATGGCAAGTGATGAATCCAATCGTCAGGCTGAGCATTCTGAGGAGGGCTATGAGAATCACCCAGACAATCATCCATAACGGGAAAGTGATGTGGCAGAACAGGATAAGGAGAACCGCTCCGAAAAACACGATATCGGCAGCGGTATCCAGACGTGCCCCGAAATCGGACGCGCTACCAAGCTTCCTTGCCGTCCAGCCGTCCAGAGCATCACTCAATCCTCCTATCAGATACAGAATATAGAAGGCTTTCGAGAATGGCGGGAAAAGCAGCAACAGCACTCCGCACAAAATCCTTATTCCGGTAATCCAATTCGCCATATCATACCTCTTCTTTCCTTCCGTCGTTTTGCCGGCCGTCATCCGTCGGGAGCGCTCCCCTATCGTCAAGATAAAGGCGGCTCAGCGTATAAGCCAAGGATTCCAAGGTCTGCTGACGGCGGTCGGGTTTCAACTCGCATTCCCATATCGTCATACAGCGCCAGCCCATCGCTCTCAATGCCTGCTTCACCCGCTGGTCGCGTTCCTGATTGCGCCTGACCTTCTCTCTCCAGAATTCCGTATTGGTTTTGGGTTCGCGGTAATATCGGCAACCCTCGTGTCCGTGCCAGAAACAGCCGTGGATGAAAATGCACATCCGGTACTTTCTCAACACGATATCCGGATGTCCGGGCAAACGCGAGGCGTTGTGAAGATAGCGGAAGCCCTGCCCCCAGAGATACCGCCGGACAATCATTTCCGGACCGGTGTTCCGACCGTGTATCGCCGCCATGTTTGCATGGCGTTTCTCCGGTGTCAGTCTGTCTGCCATACTGTTTTCAGAACTCAAGATAGCCGATCAGGGCATCGTAATAAGCAGCCGCCGGACGGTAATAGACGAAAATCTGATATTGGTTCTCCGTCTGCCAGAAATTGCCTTCAAGCACTGTCGGAGGCAACTGACGGCTCGGATCGAGACAGTAAAAATAATAGTCGTAGGAGCCTTGCTTCAGCTGAAGTTTCCGTTCATAACATTCTGTTTCTTCATTGTAAACCAAGCAATTGACATCATCAAGACGATAATCGGACAAGGCTCCGGAAACATAGATACGCAACGAATCACCCTCGGCATCTCCGCTTCGGCTTATCCGAGACTGAAGGTTTTCAGGAATCAGGCGTGCCGGAAAAGCGAAATGCACCATCGCATAATCGGCTTCCGTTTCGGCATGATTGAACAATTCGGTCGAGGCGATTCTGAACCGGCCGTTGTGGTCCTTATCGAAACTGTAGGACACCTGACGGGCATGGGCGGGATAGAGCCATACCTGCCAGTCGGGACGCTCAAAATCAATACGTTCCACACCGAGGCCCGCTTGCTTGAAGTGCGTCACCTCAAAACGGCGGTATTCATTGCCCGCCCAGAACGCCAACTCCTTGAAATGACGGAATTGCAGACGGTCGGAGGCCATCATATACGGCTTGGAGAGCCAGACTTCATTGTCGCGGCGGCGGTTCTGCCGGACCACAATGCTGAGTTCCCGCTGCGGATCGGCAAACGGAAGCAAAGCCTTGGATTGAAACGCCTCCCGTTCCGCTTTTTGATGGCTTTGCGGCGGCACGATGTCAAAATCCACCTGCTGATGGCTGAAATCGGAAGAAGCCAGTTCGGTCTGATGCGAGACGGAAGCCTCGACTGCCACTTTGGGTTCCAATACCGAAAAACAGACGGTGGCCAGCACTTCCCGCGGCCGGTAGCGGTCGAAAATCTCCACGGCATAATTGCCGGAAAGCTTCCAACGCACATCCGTGTTCGGAAGTCTCAATTCATAATGCGTGTAGGCCACCGAGGTCGCCCGCGACATTTCTCCATCGGGAAAATAATTCTCGGGGAAACCCTCCAGGAATTCCAAAGAATTGAGTCGCGAAGGCTGCCAATGTGCATCGCAATGAATCAGCCGGTAAGCATAATACTGAGGATCGTGCGAGAGTTCGTCAAAAGAAATAACGATGTGTTCGTCGCTGCCCAACGTCAGGATGGGAAACCGGCTGTCGTCCCCTTCCCGATATACCTGCAAGGTTTTGAGCGCTTCGGAATATGTCCGGGTATAATAGGGATTATCCACCCGAGGCGGCATTTCCCGAGGCGTTTTCACCCGTTTGGCAGAATCAGCGTCCGCAAGGCCACAAACAACAAGCAGCAGGACGACCCAAAAGCGCATACGAAATTTCGTCATAAATCAGAATAGAGTAAACCGGACAAATATAAGAACCCGTTTTGAATTCTTCAAGCACGTCCGCAAGATGAATGACCATCCTTTTGTTTTTCTCAGAACTGGAAATAAATGAAAGCCTGCAAGTCGGAGGTGATGAACTGGTACAGAACGAATACCGCGACGACCACCACGATGGCCATCAGCCAGAGAGGAAGACGGCTGAACCAGATGCGGTAACGGCGTTTGAAGCGGTCCGGCAGCCAATGGACAATCATACCAAAGGCGAACAGCAGGAAAATGTTGCGGTATTCGTGGAGCATCTGAGGTATCAGCGACAAGTCCCAATGGCTGCCGATTTGCGAAATCATATCGGTAGCCGTCTGCCAGGCGACACGGTTGGCCTCTGCCGGATCGAGATTGGAGCCGGAACGGAAGAACAGACGGGTGAAGGTGATGAAAACGAAAGTCTGTGCGATGCCCCATACCTTGCCCATACCTTTTTCTCCAGCAATAAAACTCTGATTCAAACGGGGATAGACTTTCCCAAGCACATGGAAAAGATAACGGATGACGGTCGCCGCGCATAAAACGCCTATCCACACCACGGCGATGTTGAGTGCCGGCGACGGACGAAGCATCTGAGCCACATAGGCCCCCGCAAAAAGGCAGATCAACACGCACATCCGCATCAGCGGCGACCAACGTTTCCAACTTTTGTAAATCACGCAGCCCAAGCCGTTCAGACCGCCCCAGATGACGAAATTGAGACTGGCTCCGTGCCACAGACCGCCAATCAGCATCGTGTTCATCGAGTTCATGTTGGTCGTCACGCGCAAACGCTCCTGGGGCTTTCCGATAGTGCGTATCAGGGAAATGCCGAAGACCAGCACCAGCACAATCAATACCCAGAGGCTGCGGCTCAGTGCCACGGCAATCATGGAAATCAGGAACATGAAGAAATAGGTGCCGAAAGTGGCTTTGCGGCTGCCACCCAAGGGGATGTAGAGATAATCCTGCAACCAGCGCGAAAGCGAGATATGCCAGCGCTTCCAGAAATTACCCGCATTGGGGGCTTTATAGGGCGAATTGAAGTTGCGCGGCAGATAGAAACCCATCAGCATGGCCACACCGATGGCAATGTCCGTATAGCCCGAAAAATCCGCATACACCTGAAGCGAATAGGCGAACAAGGCCGAAAGATTCTCGAAACCGCTGTACATCGTCGGATTGCTGAAGATGCGGTCGATGAAGTTGACTGCCAGATAATCGCTGAGGATGATTTTTTTGGCCAGGCCATTGAGAATCCAGAACACCGCTATGCCGAACTGCCGTCTCGACAGATGGAAGGGCTTGTATATCTGTGGAATGAAATCGGAAGCACGGACGATGGGGCCGGCGACCAGTTGAGGGAAGAAACTGACGTAGAAACCGTAGTCTATCAGATTGTTGACCGGACGCACCCGGCGGCGGTAGACATCCATCGTATAGCTGATGGTCTGGAAGATATAGAAACTGATGCCGACCGGAAGAATGATGCGGTCCACACTGAAACGGTTGATGCTCTGCAGCACTGCTTCCGCCCCATCGCCGACGAAACGGAGGTCCGAACCCAGCAGACGGTTGCCCGCATAAGCGAAAATGTTGAACACCGCGAAATCGGTTCCGAATATCGTATTGACCAGATCGGTCACAAAATAGGAATACTTGAAGAAGGCCAGCAGCAAAAGATTGACCGTCACACTCAAGGCCACCCAAGCCTTGCGCGCTCCCTCTTTACGGCTGCGGTCGATTCTCTTGGCAATCAGATAGTCGCTGCAAGTGCAGAACCAGAGAATCAACAGGCAAAGTCCGCTGGTCTTGTAATAGAAGAAAGAACTGGCGGCAAACAGAAAGAGATTGCGCAGCATCTTCCGTTTGTGGAGAAGGCTGAAGACAGCGAAAACCACAGCGAAGAAGGCCCAGAAATAAAACTGGGTAAACAGCAGCGGCGATTCAGGGTTGAAGGCGAACACCTGGCCTAAAAACTGCCGTACAACTTCTATGTCGGTCATCTCATTCATTCAAGTTCATTAAGTGACGGCGGTAATCGTCCATCAAAGCATTGAACATCAAGTCGCCCAGCAATTCATAGCCATTCTGGGTAAAGTGGACATGGTCCGTTTTCATCAGCCCGGCTTTCTCCCATACCAACGACGATCCCTTGCCTCCCATCAGGCCATAGACGTCCCATAAGGCAGCGTCGTAACGGCGGGCCAGACGGATAAAGACCTCGCGGGCAGCGGCATTGTTGGGATTGGAACCGCTTTTGCGGTTATAAGTATCGTTGTTGGTGATGAAGACAAAACGGCTGTCCGGAAACTGGCGGCGCATACACACCAGAAGGCTGTCGTAGCGGTTGAAAAACAGTTCCGGAGTGAAATCGGAATCGCTGGCGTCGTTGATGCCGATGCCGAAAATTATCAGATTGGGACGGATCAGCGGCAGATCCCTTTCGAACAGCTGGCAACGCAGATAGGAATTGACCGAAGCCCCATTCACCCCCACGGCGTGATAGGTGATGCCGTCCCGACCGTTGTCAGTCAGACATTCGTTCAAGGTAAACGAAAACGGCCTGGTGTCATCCATGTCCCGACGTTCAAAAGCCAACAGAAAACTCTCCGCAGGACGTTCGAGACGGAAAGTCCAGCATTGTGCCGGCTCATCGTAGGTGGCATAGAGGCGGGAGGCGAAGGCCGAATCGGGATTGAAGCCCGTGTAATCCGGAAGAATGAAGGGAACGTAATTGTCCGTGCGGAGATTGCCTATCATTTTCAGGCAATCGAAATCGCATCGGAACATGGTGTCACCGTTGAGGCGGATACCGATGCAGGCGGACGAATCGTTCGTGGTGCCTGCGATACCCGAAAGCCCGAGAGGCACATCGTGATGACGATAGACATTGCGCGTAATAGCCCATTCGCCACGGTATTCCACTTTATAATTGGATGGATTGTTGGTTTTCACCGCCCGATATGGAAACAAAAGGCCACGTCCGGCATTGGGAGAAGGGCTGAGATTCAGGAAATGCTCACGCAAACGGTTGGAGAATGCCCCACCCTGCACGTGCGAGGCTCCGATATGGAGAATCTGGACAGAGCCCTCGCCATCCAGCAGCAATCGGTCGAGTTGGTCGTAGAAAGGTTCCAATGCCAAGGAATCGCCCGGAAAACGCAGCGCAGCATACTCTTGTCGGACACAATCGTGCGGCACCACTTCCACATGCATCCGCCTTTGTCCATACGAAGGGCAAAGGACAAAAACCGCCAGAAAAGCCGGAAGCAACCAACGGAAAACGGAAAACGGATGATGCCTATTCATTCTGCAAACTCTTGATAAATTCTTCATACACAGCATCGTCATCTTCGCTCATCAGAATAGAGTCGAATTGTCCGGACGACTGCATCAATTCATAAAACTCCGAACTGTAATCGTGTTCCTCCCGGTTGAGTGCGGACAACTGCACCATCGTCGAATCATCCAGCTTTTCCGATCGGAAACGGTAATAATCATAGCAGACCGCCAAACTCGAATTGAGCATACCGGCTATCTTCCGGGCACCTTTGGGAGTGAAATGCACATAGTCGGGAGCCGCCAGCTGCGGTTGGGCCCCGACCCACTTGAGCATGGAATTGTGTCCGCCCATCACCCGGTACATATCCCAGAAAGCGGCGCCGTTCTTCAGGCAGGTGGCTCTCAGCGAATCGACCGCCTGAGCCAGCAAAGGATACGACATCATCACCCCGTTGACCGACTTGGACATATCGGCCGGACCGATGAAAAGCACTTCGGCCTCCGGTTGCAAAGTCTTGAGATAACGGATCTGACGGCCGATGGACTCGCAATACTTGTGTATGCTTTCCGCACCTCCGATACCCGGCATACTGTTGCCGCCATATTCCAGAATGAACAAAGCCACCTGCATCTCCCGGTAGGATTCACGCAGGACAGCGGCGTCCATACGGGTGAAAATCGTACCTGAGCAACCGCGCATCGGCACATTATCGACGGCGATGCCCCGATTATCATCGGTCAGGACACCATATATCTCCGCCCTTCCCCGAAAGCCGATCCGGATATTGGAAACCGGTTGTGAGAATTTCCAACGCAGCACTTTGAAAGTGGCACAGGAATCCTCC
Source organism: Bacteroidales bacterium (assembly GCA_045599885.1). Classification (GTDB taxonomy): domain Bacteria; phylum Bacteroidota; class Bacteroidia; order Bacteroidales; family UBA1402; genus UBA1757. Next base: position 9,348 of record JAZRWU010000248.1, read on the forward strand.
AAAACCTGAGTGAAAGTTTTTCCACCGGCCTGTACTCTGACCGTGAAACCGGGAGTGTTGTGTCCCAGCATCAGACGCAGACTGCGGCAGGACTTGAAATCGCTTTCCTGACTGTAGGAACGCGGCGAGATGGACATCCAAGCCGTATCGCATACCTGACAGACAGCCGCCAACGGACCGTAACGGCGATGCGAGGCCCTGAGTTCCGGCGGACCGTACAGGACATGGCGTCTCCAATAGCCGCCCGACTGCTGTGAGAGATGGGGAGTCTGAATAGGTTGTATCGCAGGAAGCATTCCGCAGCCCATACCTCCGAACCAGTCAAAGAACTGACGGCGAAGACTGCTGCTGATACGGTCCTGTTCTATTTGGGAATCTCCATAATGGATGATGTGCAAGGGTTTGTCCAGTTCCGAGGCTTTTTCAAGTCGGGCAAACAGACTGTCCCAACGGGCAGGATTGTCGTCCGGAAATTCGATACGGACGGGACTCTCACAGAAAAAACGGTGGTAATAATCCAATGAATCGGCCAGGTCGGAAAGATTTTTGAGATGGAAAGCCTCCGCCATCCGGGCCAACTGCTCATCGGGATCCACGGCCTCCTCTTCAGGTTTCTCCTGCCCGAGCAAAGCTGTTTTCAGGCTGGGGAAACGCAACTCCATTTCTCTCCATTTCAAGCCCTCTTCCGGGAAGAAATGCGCCAGAACCGCCAATAGAAGCAGGCAAAGTACGATAAAACCCAAAATCCGTCTTGTTGGCATTATTTCGTATAGATTTTAAGGGTTTTACCGGCCACGATGCGGTCGGACTTCAACTGATTCCAGCGCTTCAACTCGCTTACACTCACGTGAAAACGGCGCGCAATCATACTCAGGGAGTCACCCTGGCGTATCGTATAGGAACGCGGAGAGGCCGCCTGCTGGCGGGCTTTTTCGAGCGAAGCCGTCACGGCCGCTTTCCACTGTCGGGCAGATTGCCGCAGCTCATATTCCACCGAATCATGCGAACAGCCGTCCCAACCCTGAATACCGGCACCGGCGGGCAGTATTTTTCCTTCTCCCACAGCGGGATTGAGTTCGAGGAATCTGTCTTTCGGCAGCGAGAGAATCCGGCAGACCGAATCGACCGGAATATCATCCTTCAAGCGCAGCGTCTTTTCGTCTCGGGCAGGACGCGGCGGTACCGGACGGTTGAGAGATTCCGCATACCAGTAGGCGGCACGGACCATCTGCACCGGAAATTCCGGACGTAACCATTCCTTGAGTCCGAAACCTTCCCAAAGCGGATTGTCCGCGCGGAAGCTGTATTCGCGTCTCAGGTTATTGTATAGAAGAGGTGTGTTGACAAAAGCCATCAAAGTCTCTGCCTCGGAAGCATAGCGCTGACGCAGACGTTTCCAATAGGCAGAGGCCGCCAAGGTCGATTTTTCCGGATCGAGCCGTTCATCGTAATTGTCGGCGATATAAAGTCCATAGCGTCCGGCCGTCATTTCGGTCAAGCCCCACAATCCGGCCGAATAACCGTCCGAATAGCGATGGTTTCCCTGCGAAACGGCCAGAGGAATCAAGGCGAACCAAGCCGGCAACTCTTCCGAATCGAGATAAGCGCGCCAATACAACTCGGAAGTCGCCTCATCCGGCGAAGGTTTTTCGAGAATCCTGTCCAAAAAAATTTCCCAGTATTCCGTCCGGCTGCTGTCGGCAGGCAAGGCCAGAAAATCAGGAATCAGACCACTGGATTCAATCTTATGATTGATATCTCCCATCCGATGGGGATTGCGCGCACAAGCCGTACCCATCAGGCACGACCACAGCAATATCAGAGCATAGACCCTGACACTCCGATTCCGGACAGCCTTCCCAAAGGATTTTCTCATAAGTAACAGCTTCTTAACGGCCTGCCATTTCTTTACCGGCAGCCAAAGCCATCAGATTCTTATCAACGATATCCTGTCCCTTGCGGCCGAAAATAGCCCGGATTCCCTGTTCGATTTTTTCGTAAGGAAGATGAAGGAAAGGTGTGGCGGCACCCAACAGCACCACATTGGCAGAGCGGGGGCTACCGCAGTCGCGTGCTTTGCTTTCCACATCGAACACCACCTTATGGGCAACGGAGTCGAGGGCTTTCTTCAATTCCGCTTCTTGAGGATAATTGGGAATATTGATGAACGGCACCGACGACGTGACCAACCAACCGTCCTGACTCAAATATGGAAGATAGCGCAGAGCCTCCATCGGCTCCAACGACAGAATCAAGTCGGCCTTCCCCATCGGAATCAGATCGGAATAGATAGGCTGATCGGAAATACGGAGATTGGACTGCACATCCCCACCCCGCTGGCTCATACCGTGGACCTCAGACTGCTTCATATACAGGCCTTCACTGACGACGGCTTCACCGATGATAGTGGCAATGGAAAGGATACCCTGACCACCGACACCTGAAAGGATAATATCTGTTTTCATAATGGATTCTTGTTTGTGATGAATGGTCTAGTGTAAATCGGGCGTTCAGGCATTGACGGCAGCGGAGGCTTTTTTCTTGCGGGCGGCTGTCTGGATGCATTCGCGGCGGGGAATAATCACCGAAAGACCCGGATAAAGCATTTCCTGACGGATGACCTTCACCATTTCTTCGTGATTCTTCTTGAGTGGGGTCAAGACTTTCAAATGTTCGGGATCCACCCCCAGCCCAAGACAGATAGATTCTATTTTGCCTGTACCGGCCGAATCCTGACCACCCGTCATACCGGTCGTCTCGTTATCCGAAATGATGACCGTAATAGGCGCGTTGGCATTGACGGCATCCAACAGGGAGGTCATACCCGAATGCGTGAAAGTGGAATCACCGATGACGGCGAAAGCATATTTGACACCCGCATCGGAGGCTCCCTTGGCCATCGTTATCGAAGCACCCATATCGAGCGTCGAGTTCAAGGCGCGGAAAGGAGGCAGATAGCCCAAGGTATAGCAACCGAT
>JAZRWU010000249.1:0-7022 GCA_045599885.1 Bacteroidales bacterium
AAAACCGGATCGAGAATCATATTCAGGACGGCACCTCCGGCCAGGATGAACATCGATTTGGTGGGATAGCCCGAGGCTCGGATCAAGCCTGTCAAATTGAAGGTGAGGGTGGTCAGAAACATTCCCGGAAGCACAATCAGCATATATTCCCGGGCATACGAGATGGTGTCCTGCGTGGCTCCGAACAGAGTCAGTATCCTGTCCATGAACAAATACACGGAGCACATCACCAGTCCGCCGATGACTACGGAAAAGACCGTGCTGTTGCCCAGAATCTTCTCGGCCCAGTTGATATCTTTCCTTCCCAGGACGATGGACATACGCGATGCCGAACCGACTCCAATCAAAGAACCGAAAGCGTGAATGATGTTCATAATCGGCATCGTGATGGCGAGACCGGCAATGGCCAGCGCACCGACACCCTGACCGATGAAAATCCGATCTACGATATTATATAAGGAGGCGATAATCTGACTGATGACTGCCGGGAGCGCATAAATCCACAACAGCCGTCCTATTTTTTCAGTTCCGAGAATATTGGTCCGGTCGATTTGTTCCATATTGTTTCGTTGTGAAAATCACTTTTCTTTTTTGCGGCTGCAAAGGTAATCAAAACCCGCCTCATTTGAACTTGTTGCAGCTGCAAAATGGCTTGATAATCTGTCGGACCGTTCCAAAAAACAACAAAATGAAAAAAAATCTAATGAATTTTATGGATAAATAGTGAATAAATGACCTGAATTTGCTTGTAATAATAATTTATTTTTATCTTTGCCAGCGTATTACACAACTTCAAACACATTGTACAATGAAAGAATTAGTAGAAAAAATCAACGCTCTCTGCGCAGCTTTCGAAGCTGATGCAGCCAAGAATGTCGCCGGCAACAAGGCCGCTGGTGCCCGTGCCCGCAAAGCATCTCTGGAACTGGAAAAAGCTTTCAAAGAATTCCGCAAAGTTTCTGTAGAAGCCGGTAAATAATGCAGTTCAGACTGTAAGCTCTCGTAAAACAGTTTGGATGCTGTTTGCCACCCTTTTTCGGGTGGTTTTTTGTCAGAAACCAAAACAAGAGGGTCGAGGTGTCATCCATACACCTTCGACCCTCTTGATATATCTATCCGTTGAAATCTTACCAGATGATTACCCGGTCTTCAGGAGCGACATACAGAGAGTCGCCGGGTTGGATGTCGAAAGCATCGTACCAATAGGCACATTGTGCCACACCGCCATTGACGCGGAGATGGCTGGCGGAATGCACATCCGTAATAGTGTAATAACGGAGAAGTTCATCCGTAGTGCATCCTGCCCAGACATTGGCGTATGAGAGGAAGAAACGCTGTTCCGGAGTGAAACCGTTTTCGACAGGAAGCTTTCCTTTCTGTTCCTGAGCCAGTTGCAAAGCCTGATAGGCAATGTTCAGACCTCCGTGATCGGCGATGTTCTCACCAAGACAGAGATGTCCGTTCGAATGAAGCTCATTGGGAATGACCCAGAGAGAGTCGAAATAGACGGCCAGCTGTTCTGCCGGGACCTTGAAGGCTTCGACATCGGCTTCTTTCCACCATTGGTTGAGATTGCCGTTTTTGTCGAACTGACGTCCCTGATCGTCAAATCCATGAGTCATTTCGTGACCGATGACCACGCCGATAGCTCCATAATTGGTGGCGTCATCGGCCTTGAAATCGAAGAACGGCGGCTGCAGGATGCCGGCGGGGAAACAGATTTCGTTGGTGGAGGGGTTGTAATAGGCATTGACCGTTTGAGGTGACATCAGCCATTCGTCTCGGTCAACGGGTTTGTTGTATTTTTTCTCTTTGTTGAGATTCCAATAAAAATGCGAGGCGGCAATCAGATTGTCGAGCAGGCTCTTCTCGGGATCAATCTCCAATTGGCTCAGGTCGTCCCATTTGTCGGGATAGCCGACTTTGATGTAGAATGAATTCAGTTTGTCCAAAGCCACCTGCTTGGTGCTGTCCGACATCCATTCCTGGGCCTCGATGCGCTGTCCGAGCACCGTCTGAAGGTTGCGGACCAGAGCAAGAATGTTTTCTTTGGCCTCTGCCGGGAAATATTTTTCCACAAACATCTGACCGACGGCATCGCTCATGTATCCATTCACAAGGTTGACAGCATCTCTCCAGCGGGGAGTCTTCTCTTCGGTTCCGTACAGTGCCTGTTCAAAAGCGAAGTTCTCGTCTGAAAAATCATCTGACAGGAAATTGGATCCGTCCATGAGGATACGCCATTCATAAACCGTCTTCAGATCGTCCAAGGGAAGCGTCATCATCAGCTCACAACCTTTGGCAATGGGTTCGGGCTGTCCGAGATCCACTTCTTCCGTCTGATCGAAAGTGTAATGGTTGAGATAAGTCTTCCAGTCGAAACCTCCACAAGTCTCGGTCAATTCGCTGACCGTCATTTTGTGATAGTTGGCCTCGGGATCGCGCAGGGCTTCGTTGGGATAACTCACTTCGGCGATTTGAGTTTCAATAGCCCAGATGGTCTCCATTTTCTGACGTGCGTTGTCTTCTTCCAAACCGATCAGTTTGTACAGATTGATGCAATGCTGTTGGGCAGCCTCGCGGATTTTGACCGTTTCGGGATCGTCACTGATGTAATAATCGCGGTTGCCCAAAGTGAGACCTCCTTGATGAAGACAGACGATGTTGTTTTGTGAATCTTTGGAATCGGCATCAATTCCAAGTCCCCAGAACATATCATCATGTTCTTCTGCCATGAGTTTGAAAAGTTCCTCGCGGTTGGAGCAAGCATAAATTCTATTGAGATTGGCCATCAACGGAGCGGCTCCCTCGTTGTTGAGGCGAACGGAATCCATCATCAGATTGTAAAGGTCTCCGATTTTTTGAGCGATGCTGCCTTTTTCGTTGTCCTGAGCGGCGATTGTCTGGATGAGGTCGGCCAGAATCATAGTGTTGTCATCGGCGAGCTGCTCGAAGGAACCCCAAGAAGGATAAATAGGGGGTTGTGGATGGTTGTTGATCCAATTTCCCGTGGCATAACGGTAGAAATTGTCACCAGGACGTGCGGTAGTGTCCATATTGGAATAATCCAAACCTGAATAGTGTGTCTTGGGTTGGCAGGCTGTCAATAGGAAAAGCGGAGCCAGAAAATAAAAGCATTTCTTCATTGTGACGTGAGATTTGTTAAAACGCCGCAAAGATAAGTAATTGTGGAAAAATTACATAAATATGCTATCTTTGTATGGACTAAAAATTGGAGGCATATTTTCTCTACAATGAAAAAACAAGGTCTTGGTCCTTTGCTTTGCTCCCATCCGGACATTCTGATTCTCGGATCTCTTCCCGGAGACCGCTCTTTGGAACTTCAGGAGTATTACGGCCACCCGCAGAACCGTTTCTGGCGGGTGATGTCGGCTTTGTCTGACAGACCGCTGCCTCAATCATACGAGGACAAGAAATCCATGCTTTCCGAGTCGGGGGTGATTCTTTGGGATGTGTATGCCTGTGCTTCCCGTCCGGGCAGTCTCGATGCGGATATCCGCGAGGCGGAATTCAACGACATCGCCTCCCTGCTGACGGATTATCCCAGTATCCGGATGGTCGCCACCAACGGCCGGACGGCAGAGGCAGCTTTCCGTAAATATTGTCAGAAGTATCCGGCGGTACAGCAACTTGTCAATACGACTCTGCGTTTCTGTCCGCTTCCAAGCACCAGCCCGGCCAATGCCTCCTGGTCATTGCCCCGCCTGATACAAGAATGGCGGCAAATCACTTAGAACCTGTTTTGAAATGATTTCCCTATAGGCCCTTTACAGGCCGATGATGAGCGGTGCTGACAGCGGCGCGGATATTGGCATAGCTGGCACCACCCACTGTGCATTCCGCTCCGAGCATCGTCTTGCCTTTCGGCGCGTGGCTCAGGGCTTCGTTCACGGCTGCGACGACTTCCTCCTCGCTGCCTTTCACAATTTCTTTGTGACGGTCAAGGCCTCCCATCACCGGACGTCCGAACAATTTGACGCCGTCTTCGATGGTGAAAGGTAATCCGTTGAGATTGTTGGGTGTATTGACGATTTGTCCGGGATAATCCACATAGCGTGTCAGATCGTCATAGGGGCCTTCCCAATCGCAGATATGCAGAATGTTCATTTTGGTGTCTTTGTTGCACTCGTTCATCACTTTCAGGTCGTTCGGTTTGATGATTCCGTCGAACCAATCGGGGATGTCGTAAAACTTCATCTCTCCGCCTTGGGTGCAGGTGTAGAATCCTTCAATTCCTATGGCTTTGCATTCCTTCACCAGCCAGATCAGAGCATCAGCATAATAATTCAGCACTCTTTTCAGGTCTTCGGGGCGTTCTTTGGCGGCAATGGCCACCTGAGGCTCCGTCAAAGACTGACGGGCCACTTGATAAGGCGAATAAATGGTGGGAAGAACATAGACATCCTGACCAACGGTTTCCTGTATTTTCCGTATGATTTCCAGGGTGGGCCGGTAGAAATCCTCGGGTAGGGGAGCGATGCTGTCCCAAGTCTCCTGTCGGTCGAGATGGGCGATACGGGGCATTCTCTGCTCGAATTGCACTTTGAGAATATCCATATTGGATTTCAGGAGATGTTCCAGGTGGACTTGTGCTGCAGCGTCGCCTTCTTTTTTATCTCCGGGAAAATGAATGAAAAAGGCGGCGGGAACGTAGGATGGATCCAACGTTCCGGCAAGAAATTGGTCCATGACTTCTTTCTTGTTGGTCGGAATGGGATTTGAATGGCTGCAACTGCAAAAATACAGGATGGACAGCAGGGCGCAAAGGACCGGTTTGAAGGACAGTTTCATAAAAATTTGAATATAATTAGAACCTGTTTAAATTTCTTACAACAAAAAATATTATGATGTTTTCGGTTTTTTTGAGGCTCTTTTTGGCCTGTTTTGCCTATCCTTTTGCTCAAATAGCCCGCTATTCTACGCAAAACGATAGACAAAACATTCTCAAAAACAGCTCTCAAATAATCTCGAAACAAATTTAAACAGCTTCTTAGAACCTGTTTTGAATTCTTTCGAAATATTTATTACGGTGCTGTTATTCCGCTGCTTTGATGGTCTTTTGGCCGTATTCGGGCCATCGTTTCACTCACATAGCCAACTATGCTCGCTCAACGGTGGATCGTATCCGTCTCAAAATCCTTATCAAATCATCGGGAAATCATTTCAAAACAGGTTCTTAACCGATTGCAAAGATATGAAAAATGTCTATTTTTGCGATGTATTAAATTTATCAAGATGAAAAAAGATTGTGTTTGTCTTTTGATGATGATGGCGATGTTTTTTCTGACATCGTGCAGGGGGCATGATTACGACCCCGTGGTTTATCCGGAAACCTTGGACGGCGTATGGGTCGAGTCTTTCAAAAATCTTTCCGAAGAAGGAAAGAAAGGCATCATATTGAACGTGGTCGGAGAACGCTCCGTGCTCAACTGTTTTGAAATGGACAACATGGGCGGAATGTTTCTTGACAGTCAGCAGGATGTGGATGTCAGTTATGATAAGGGAAAGGGTACGGGTGTTATCGTGTTTCCTTCCGGCAAGGAAGAGGAAATTCCATTCGCCATCGGTTCGACCGGAATGTTCCTGACGGATCGCAATACGATTCTCACTCATTACAACCGCACGTTCAATGACATCCTCAACGGCGGTGAGAACCGGAAGGATATTTTTGCCCGGAACGACAAGGACTTCATCGGTGTGGAAAAGTATGTGGAAAGTTCGATCCCAGCCCCATCCCTCCCGATGGCTTTTTTGGACTGGTTGCTTCCGATAGTGGGCCGTACCGCTGTCACTTACGGTTGCAATGCGCTGTTCAAGGAGATTTTCGGCTCGGAAGAATCCAAGCAGATGGAGGCTATTATGTCGGCCATTGAGGATGTCAATCACCATTTGGCCGAATTGACCGAACTGTTCCATAATACCACCTACGAAAAGTATCTCAATGACCGCAGCAACAATTATGTCTCTCCCTTGATGAATTATACGTCTGATTATTATACTTTGCTCAAAAACTGCGACGGCAGCGAAGAGGCTATCAGGAAAATCGTCGTGGAATGGGGAGACGGTACGGTCGGCGGCAACAAGGCCTGCGTTGAATACCAGAATTTCATTGATTTCCTGACTAAAACCGTGGTGGAGCATAAGAATCTGTATCAGATTTACGATCTTTATGTCTTCAATACGACTCCTTGGGAGCATCAGGGATATGAGTTCCGCGAGGGTCTCCGCAGTTGCGATCTGGCTGTCATTTCCGAGAATGCGCTGATGGCGGCTTTGTATTACCGTGTCAAGGAGGGTTATGACGATGCCAGCCGCGAGGAATTCCTGGCTAAGATCGACAGGTTCGTCAACGAATATGCTCAATTTGCCGCCGGTAATGCGGTTGAGCGTCATGACGATTTGGCTGTCTGTCAGATAAAGGATGCTCATTTCGCCATGAAGAAAGAGCTGGTTGTCAGGGATTATTATAGAAAGCCCTGGTTCCCGAACGGTTCTGAATGGGATAATGAATACAACGACGCCGTTTGGTTCGTGGTATATGGTGACACTTATTACACTTGCCCCGAAATATACGGCAAATGTCTGACAAGCAAGGAAGTGAAAGTGCTTTCTTCCTATTATGCCCAGGCCGGCATCACGAATCTGACGCAGGTGTTGGTCGAAGAGGCCGGTTGCAGTTTCCCGGTCAGCGTGGAGGGAAAAACGCCGATTCTGTTGCTGCAGGGCGACGGCTCGCTGCGTCATGATGAATACAACGACTATTATATCAGTGCCACGAACGCCGTCCGTATGAACAACGGCTTTTCGGCGGGCAGTCAGGATATCGGCATCGCCTATCTGGAAAGCTACGGCTTTTTGTGGATGAAAACGAGATTCGCCTATTGGACTGCCAGTTTCAATCATAATAACGTCTGGCTGCGTACTGATGTCGTCTCCCGTGATTGAGTGGCAGCCGGGTGAATACAATCAGTTATAAGAAGCTGTTTAAATTTGTTCGATAG
>JAZRWU010000250.1:0-3855 GCA_045599885.1 Bacteroidales bacterium
GGGATGATAGATGTCGTGGACGTAGTTTTCGGCAATCAGCGTTCCCACTTGGGCGGACAGGGTGTATAAACCTCCGCAGCTGTAGTTGTGTTTGCCGAAATGATGGACTTCGTTGGCGATGATATGGTTGTCTCTCATGCAGTTGGCCGTCCGGATCCAACCCCATCCGACACTGATGCCGCTGTAGGGCATCTCGCAGACTTCGTTGTGGCAGATTTCGAAATCGCGGACATAGCCGGCCAATATGCCGAGGCAGCCCCAATACTCTGTGGCGCAGTCGTGGATGTAATTGTTGGCGATCCGCATGGCGGTGGATACCTCCCGCAAATCCTGGGGCTGGTAAGGAAGATGGGTCTCGAATCCGGGATCCGAGAATTTTCCGGCCACGAGTGCGCTTCCTGCAATGTCTTGGAATTCACATCCTTCCACGCAATCGTTAAAGTTTCCGACGAGATAATCCAGCCCGCTTCCGCCCAGGTGTCCGAAATGACAGGCTTTGAAGAAAGTGTGGTTCACATACGACAATTCAACGGCAGCCTTCTGGCGTCCTATCCAAGCCTGATTCTCAAGAGTGGCTTTCTGTGGCGTGGATTCTATGGGTAGTTTGTAGGCGTCCAAAAGGTACATTCCTGCCTGAAGCGGCACGTATCCCTGTTCGGATGGCCGGTTCCAGGCGCAGTGCTCGAAAGCGATTCTCTCAAATCCAAGGTATGCGACGGGGCTGTCGGGCGTTCCACAGACTTGAATCAGGTTTTCCAGGGCCGGAATCACAGCTTCGGTTTGGGTGATTCTCTGTCCGGGCTCTGGCAGGTAGAACAGGCGGGCGTTTTTCTTGTCGTAGCACCATTCTCCGGCCTGATCCATCCATTCGGGGGCTCCGCTCAAACGGAAAGGAGAATTGCCGTCCTCGCTGAGGACAACCGGGGGCCAGGGATGCTCGAATTCCAGACGGGCTTCAGGCATCATGAAATGAAGGATGGCTTTGTCTCCCTCATAGCGGATCTCACGCACTCGCAACACGGCTACTTCCCACATCTGATGGACGAAAAGTTCCACACCGTCCAGGCTGGCAGGGCGTTTGGCCGGAGCCGGAATGGTGATGCTGCGGTTTTCCGCATCCACGTCAAGGACTTTATTCAAATGTTCATCATCCTCTATATCACAGGCTTTCCGGGCTTTTTTGCCATTGATGTACAATTGCCGGATGTCCAATGTCTGTCCGTTCCATTCGGGAACAGCAACTGTCCATACTTCGGAGATATGCTTGTCCAATCCACGAAGACGGATGTATTCCGACTGCGCCCATCCTTTGGCCGGCCGGTGGACTTTCTTCCATCCTTCAAGGCGGCATCCTCCGCTCAAAACGGCAGGTCCGGTCCCGACAGACCGTATGATGGTCGGTGATGCGGGGGTGCCGGAATCTTCCGGACGGATAAACACGTTTTCATCGAGGAAATAGGTACCGCTCTCCATATTGATGAAAATGGGAGAGGTGCCGGCGTCCTCTCCTTGGAATAAGGGATTGTCGGGGTCGGTTTTGCCCACGCTGAGCAGCCGCCGGTATTCACGCACCTGACGCAGGGCACTTGACAGACTGGCTTTCGGAGCGTTCCGGCTGCCGTCGTTGTGGTCGTCCCCTTTGGGTGACACCCATATTTCGGCTGCCTGCAGCGAAAAACAGAGGCAGATGAGGGTAATGGCAGAAAGAATCCGTTTCATCTCAAAACTTAGAAGCTGTATGTTTATTATATGGGCAAATTACGCAAAAATACTTGGATTGGACAAGGAAAGAAATCATAAGTACAGGTGGATTTTATCTCTTTTAAGAATAGGGCTTCCGCTGACAGTCCCGATTATCTTTGCCGTGTGTATGTATTGATGTTTTTTATCATTTATCATGGGAAACGCAGGAGGCAACCGAATGGAGCCTGTCGCCTTTATGTTCTTTTTGGTTCATATAGTTTTGGTCAAATGGCTGGCATTCGCAATCGTGAACAGACAGGATAAGGTGGAGGAACTCCCGGTTGTCTCTGCCCTGAACCGGGAAGAGGATACTTCGGCATTCACCGATACGGTGGATGTGGATGGCCTTGTTGAGGAAGATACGGTTTTTGCCCCATCGCTCGGAAACAGTGCTCGGAAACCTGATTCAGAAGAGCTTGCGCCGCTTTTCACTTTCGATCCCAATCAAGCGGATTCCTGTTCTCTTGTCCGTTTGGGAATTCCGTTGAGGGTGGTCAGGAATATTCTGAATTACAGAAGGAAAGGCGGTGTGTTCAGGCAAGCGGACGATTTGGCGAAAATATATGGGATGGAACCGGAATTGTTTGAAAGGCTCAAGCCCTATGTCCGGATGGCGAAAGTGGAAATAGAGCTGAATTCTGCGGATTCGCTTCAATTGACGGCCTTGAGGGGCATCGGTGCTTATACGGCGCACAAAATCCTCGCATATCGCCAGCGGCTCGGCGGTTTCTACTCACTTCATCAATTGGACGAAGTGCCGGATGTGCGGCCTGACAATTTGAAGGAATTGCGGGAGGTCACCCGTTTGGACACATCCTGTCTTCGGAAACTTCAGCTCGCCACGGCGGATGTCGGGTTGCTGCGCCGGCATCCTTACCTGGATTTCTATCAGGCCAAGGCGATTGTGGATTTCCGTTCAAAACATCATCGTGGACCTCTTTTGGAGGATTTGGAAATGCTGGAGGAATTCAGTGAGGATGATTTGAGGCGCTTGCGGCCGTATTTGCCGTGATACATAGTGGCGGTGGAGGGCGCCCGCTCGCTTGGGTGGAGCGGAAGTGGCGGATGCGGAATGGGTTACAGCAGGCCGGTCAGTTGCTCCAGGCGGTTGCTGCGGGAGCCTTTCAGGAGCAGCGTGTGGCCTTGAAGGGGGTGCTTCTCAAGATAGGAACGGCATTCTTCCGCATTGAAAAAGAATCCGTAGCCTTCGGACAAGGCAGGATCTTCCTGAAAAGCCTGAAATTCTTCGCCGATGAGCAGGGCGGTGGCGATTCCCCCTTTTTTCAGCAGTGCGAGGATCTTGCGGTGCTCTTCGTGGCTGTAGTCTCCAAGTTCTCCCATTTTACCGAGGATAACGGCTTTGTTGTCGCCGGGAAGCTGAAGAAAATTCTCAATCGCCGCCGTCATGCTGGTGGGATTGGCGTTGTAGGCATCGATGATGAGGTGATTTTTCCCGGTCTCGTTGAGCTGGGAGCGGTTGTTGCCGGGGCAGTAGCCGCGCAGGGCATCGGCGATGTCTTCTTCGTTTATGCCGAAATACAGTCCGACGCGGATGGCGGCCAGAGCGTTCTCCAAATTGTAGGCTCCGATGAGTTGAGTCTGGATGCTTTGTTTTTCCTCGATTTCACCGGCTGTTTTGGAAATGTGAAGCGGCCATGATGTCTCTTGTGAGGGGCCTTTCAGAGAGCGTAACGCCCAACGCAGTCTCATAAAGGGGCTGCTCCCGGCTTCGGTGGCGACAACACAGTCGGAATCTCCCTTTTTATCGAGGAAAAATTCGTCTTGTGAGGCGTAAGGAATGACTTCCAGCCCTTGAAGGATGGAACAAAGGTGCGGATTGCTGATATTGACGAATGCTTTGCCGGAATGTGCCCGGAGAAAATCGTACAATTCACCTTTGGTCCGGATGACTCCTTCAAAGGAGCCGAAACCCTGAAGATGGGCTTTGCCGACGTTGGTGATGAGGCCGTAATCGGGTTGGGCGATATTCACCAAAGTCTTGATTTCACCGGGATGATTGGCGCCCATTTCGATGATGGCCATATCGTGCTCCTCGCGCAGTTTCAGAAGCGTCAGAGGCACACCGATATGATTGTTGAGGTTGCCTTGTGT
>JAZRWU010000251.1:0-9082 GCA_045599885.1 Bacteroidales bacterium
GTGTTGTGGTGAGCCACCCAACCGTCTGCATTGTAGAGAGTCCTGGCCGTCTCGGCTCCGGTCACACTGAGGTCGCTCACCATGTCAAACAGCGGCACGGCAGTTTCAGAAAGATGGCAGACCTCGGCCGGCCAGTAGTTCATTTCCGTATTGATGTTGATGGTGTATTTTCCATCCCAGGGTGCGCTGGGCTTCTGATTCCATTTACCCTGCAGGTTAGCTGGCTGTCCGCCTTTCCGCGAGGAGGCGATGAGCAGATAACGGCCATAGTTGAAGAGCAGTTCCACCATGCCGAGGTCCTGGCTGTCGGCAAAGCGGTCTATCCGCTGAGATGTGGGGAGGGTGCTTTCGGCGCAGTCTTTCTGTCCTGCATTCAATTCGAGATTCACCCGGCTGTAGAGCGACTGATACTCGGCCATGCTTTCCTTCATCAGCTGTTCAAAACCAATGGCTTCGGCCGCCTTCAACAGGCTGTCGTTCTTGAGTGCGGGATCGCCCGACACATCGTGATAATTGACAAAATTGGTGGAGGCGCAGATATACAGAGTGGCTTCGGTGGCATCCTCCACGCAAATACGATCATCTTCCATAAAAACTCTTCCATCTGACACCACATCGGTACGGCACTGAGCCGTCAGTTGAGACTCTATTCCCTCATGACCGACACCCTGAATGATGTCGATGAGAGAATTGTCTTTCAGAACAAGTTCATTCTCATAGAGAGCCTTGTGCGTGAAGGAAAAAGAAAGTGCAGCTTTGCGGTCGGCTTTGAGGTTCATCACGATGACACCGTAAGGCAACGATGCAAAGGAAGTGCGGGTGAAGCGAACACCCTGATAAGTGTATGATGAAGTGTTGACCGATGTCGTGAGATCGAGTTCCCGCTGATAATCACTCACATTCTGATGGCCGAATCCGATGAAAAGGCTGCCAAGAGTAAGGTATTTCATGCCGAAAGGTTTCTTCAGGAAATGCTCCTTCAGCAGGCCGTCGGCTTCGTCTTCACGGCCGTCAAACACCAGTTGGCGGACTTCCTCCAGATGCTCCAATGCCGTGGTGCTGTTGTTGTTATGAGGACCACCCGACCAGAAAGTCTCCTCATTGAGTTGGATTTCCTCTTCTTCCGTTCCACCGAATACCATGGCACCCATTTTGGAATTGCCCAACGGCAGAGCCTCAAGCCAGCAGGAGGCCGGAGTATCGTACCACAGGAGCTGATCCATGTCTTTCGGAGATTCCAATTGACAGGAATTGGACAGAAGAAGGATGAGAAAAGACAGACAAATTTTCCGGAGGGTTGTAAGGAATTCAAAGAGGTTCTGAGTCATAGATAAAAAATTATGCCGAATTTGTATTTCCTTTGCAGTAATGGAAAGAGAAATGTAAACGCTTATGAAAACCACTGTCATCCGAGTCATAATTCTGTTTGTGGGATTAATCATCGCACACTTCGGCGTGTCGCTTTTCCTGCTGGCAGACCTTGGTTCAGACCCGTTTAATGTGATGATTCAAGGATTGAGCCGATCGGTTGGCGGGGTGATACATTCTCCGCTTATCACCCACGGAAATACGCACATGACTGTCAGCATTCTGATTATCATAGTATTGCTGTTCGTTGACCGCAGTTATATCAAGATAGGCACCCTCATTTGTATGTTCTGCGGCGGACCTATCATCGACGTGTTCAATACGATGCTCTCTTCTGTCATCACTTCCGACAGTGCGATGGCGGTAAGACTTATCAGCAATGCGCTCGGATGCGTCATTCTTGCCCTCGGCATGTCGGTCGTGATAAAATCGGATGCCGGAACCGGTCCCAACGACCTGGTGGGAGTGGTTATCAGCGACAAACTGAAGAAAAAATTCCCGATAGTCCGTATGATAGTAGATGCCTGTTTCCTTATCTGCGGATGGCTGCTTGGCGGTGTAGTAGGTATTGGCACCCTCATCTGTCTCTTTCTGGTGGGCCCTGTGGCAGGTTTTTTCTTGCCGAGAAGCGAGAGAATCATCAACAGACTTGTCGGATAATTCCAAGGTTCATTTTTCAGCCATCGCTTTCACAAAACTCTCAAAAGACAATTCATCACAAAGACCTTTCTCTTTCGTAGAAGCCGATGCTATATGGGTTGAGACCTGAACGGATGGTTTTGAAATCAACCTGACCATATTCTCCGTCTTCTGGACTGTGGTGAAAAGCTCAGGATCGAAAATGATGCCGGCACCCAGGGGAATAGGATGAAGCGAGACATCGGATGGATGCACACCCCAGACGGATGCCCATGACTTTCCTTGCTTTACAGACTCTCCCGGATGACAGTTCACACCGGTCAGGAAACGGACTTTCTTCCCGTTCAATTCAGCAGCGGTGACCTGGGCGACTCTACTGCCCTTGGTCACATCCACCCTGACGGAAATATCATAAGATTTCTTTCCACATAACACGCCATAAGAAATAATCTCCGCATAAGATCCATTCTCCGTTTCGCCGACACGGGCGGTACGTCCTCGGGTGGCTACCAGTTTCACTTCCTTCTTTCCATCCCATAAGGCAATACCTCCAAGTCCCACGGTGCTTCCAACGAGATATTCGTCACAGCCGGCACCCTCTTCGGCCTGCTGAGCTTCCGTCGGATACCAAAGGTATTTCTCAAGTTCCATACGGTCATCCGACTTCGAATAGACATCGATGGCTCCGGAATCATTGAAATAAATCCGGAAAGCACCGCCGGCATTCTCCACGGCAGGTCCGTGATGGCCCACATTCTTATACTGGACTGCCTCTTCTGATATTATTTCTTTTACCTGAAGGCTGTCTTTTCTCCAGAACAGACTGCTGGCGGTTTTGGCCGAACCCAGAACGCACACATCCCATACTTTGCACAGACGTGATTCTCCATCGGGCCCGCTGACATAAAGCGTCACCACGTTATGGGCACCGTCAGATTCATAGATATGGACAGGATTCTGCTCGTCCGAAAACGATCCGTCTCCGAAATCCCAATGCCATGAGGTGATGTTTCCTATACTCTCGTCCTTGAATCTCACTACTCTGGTGCCGGGGATGACCACATGCGACCATTGGGCCTCAATTTTCTTTGTAAACTGAGGTTCAAGAGGTTGAAGTTCGAAAAGGCGTTCCATGGATGCGTTTCCATACATTTTGTGATGCTTGGAAAGATTCCAGAAACCGCTGTTGCCCGGACCTCCGTCATAATCAATCACAGCCCAGCACAGACCTATCTGTTTGCCTTCATACAATTCGCTTACCGTTGATTTTTCAGGGCCTTCGGAACTTGCCCAATCAAACGGAGTGATATAGAACTCCAGCATGAGCTTACCGGATTCTCCGTGTTTGAAATCGTATGAAAAAGCGTGATTGGCATACGGAAGATATTTGAGCCATTCCTGAGGGCCCCAGACCATCGTCCAGGATTTGCCTTCTGTGGGAGGAGTCATGATATGATAGTTCTGGGCATGAGCGTTCTGGAAATCGAAGAACGCCTCCATTTCTGTACGGGGATCATTGTCGGGACGTTGCTCCGCGATATGCGGTCCACCCGACAAGTCGGCATCCACGACAATCTCAAAGACATCATTTCTGAGTCCGAGAGTGTTGAAATCCCAGTAATCATCGTAAGCCTCATACAGGAAATACAGGCGGTTGAGTCCCTTGACCCAGCCGACTTTGACTTTTATATCCAATGTACTCCTGTCTATATCTTTATGTTTGCCGCTGTCGTCCCACATCTGGTCGATTCCCACGACATAGCTATCGGGAACAATATCCCAGTCGCTGAACTCTCCGTCTATGCGGGGAATCTGATTGGAGGGAAACTGAAATATTTTGAAAGCCGGTCCTTCCACCTTGTATTCTGTAGCTTCCTGTGCATAAAGAAGAGTAGAGACTGTCAGGAGAACGGAAAAAAGCAGTGTTTTTCTCATAATTATCAATATTTATAGAGTTCCACCTTGATGATACCCGGTTCAGAAGTTCCGAAATTGAGGCCCTGACCTGAGAATCCCTCATCAACGGCATAGAGAAGGTCATAACGCAATTGGATTTCATCACCATTGAGCCATCTCATTTCATTCCACTCTCCCTCTTCATAATAACCTTCCACCACTTTGGCAAGGCCTACGATTTCCTCACCCGAAGCCGGCAGGAAAGTCACCCGAACATTGGAACCGAGGAAGGTGAATTTTCCATCACCGTCATCTATGGCTATGGCATATCCTATAGCATCGGGAGAATAGGTGCCGCCGGTCAGCTGAGGAGCGCCTCCGTTGCGCATTCCGCTGGATACAAGTTCGAAACAGATTCTGTAATCGCCCATTATCCTGCTGTCCTTGACAAAGAAAGGATTCGAGCCCTTGAGCCACACGCCACATATCCGGCCTTCCGCCTGAGCCTCAAGAATCTTGTCGGCCATGCTTCCGGCGCTCTTATAGAACTTGAAAAGCCATTCATTGGACGGTTGATTGAGTGAGGCATCCAGTCCGAAAGGAGAATAGCCTATTCCATTCATCTCGCCTATCGTAAAGGCTGCGTTGGCGGCGCCATATTGCCCTGCCTTGGATTCCGGGATGAATACGGGGTTTCCACAACGGGCATATTTCCGGATAATAGAAGGATAATCGTTCAGATAAATATCGGGAGAGAGAATGTCCACATGCGGAGCCGCCGCTCTCCACACATCGTGATTCTGCGCCTGAGGACCGCCCGAGGGATAATTTCCAGGATGAAGGTCTTCGGGCTGGACGATCCAGGCATTAACGAAGGTCGGTATGGCATACTCGGCTTTTCCGGCAGCAGCCACGGCCTCTATATAGGAAGCATAGTTCCAAGCCATGAACAACTCGTCCGTATAGTCACCTTTTCCGAATACTTCTTCCCAAGTGCCTTGCGTTTTGGAGCCTTGCTTTTCCCAAGCCTCTTTCATTTCAGGAAGGAGATTGTCCTTATGTTCCACCAGATATTGGATGAGCCCGGCGGGAACTTCCGCCTCAAAAGCTTTCACGGCGGCAGGATGATAATCTCTGGTATATCCGTGAAGGCCCACCTCGTTCTCAATCTGCATCATCAGCACCGTTTGCGCCTCCGAATCAAATTCCTTGATATGATGCATAAGAGCGGCGTAAGCCTTCGCATCGGCATCGCGGCTCTCCGTTCCCAAGGTGGAAAGAATAGGCAGCTGCTTTCCATCCTGTGTCAGGGCCAAAGGAAATCTTTCCGTATTTTTCTTCACCCATACAGGATTATAACTTGTGATTCCGTTCTTCCAACTTGCGAACCAGATAAGGATGAGCTTCAAATCATTGGCTCTCGCATCTTCTATCACTTCGTCCACCACACTGAAATCAAACACACCTTCCTCGGGTTCTACCATTTCCCAGGAAACCGAAGCAATGATGGTGTTCAATCCGGCCTCCTTGAGTTTGGGCCAGACAGGTTTCATATATTCCCGGCTGGAGGAAGAGGAATTCTTCAATTCACAGGAAAGAGCCAGATAGGGCTTCCCTTCCACCATAAGTTGGGTAGCCTCTCCTCTTTTCTCCAAATGTGGAGCAGGGACAGCCGATGTCTGTTCTGTTTTAGCGGTACAGCCGACTAAAAGGCATACCAGCGAAATGAGCGTTGTGATTCTGATTGTCTTCATTTTGTCAAAGAGTTTTGCAATTTAATGATTTCTGCGGCAGCGAGCAATACAGGACCATATCCGTGAGCCGCCATTACACTTACAGGACGGTTGGCATAGAACGTATTGGTCCAGCCGAGTCCCGTTCCCACACAGGTGTTTTCGACCTGCCCCTGTTCATTGATTTGCGACACCAGTCCGGACCATCCGGATCTTGCCACATCCCTGTATGAGGTTTTATCTATCCATCCTTCGTTGACGGCATGGGCAATGCAATAAACAAAAATTGCGGTAGCACTTGTTTCAAGATATGATTCATCTTTATTCAGCAGCTGGTGCCAACGTCCATCGGAGGCCTGCCACTCCGCCACACCTTTGATATGTTTTTTCAACTGTTCCAATACCTCCTCTCTTCCCGGAGTTCCTTCAGGTACGGCATCCAGCACGTCACACATGGTCAACATGGCCCAGCCGTT
Source organism: Bacteroidales bacterium (assembly GCA_045599885.1). Lineage (GTDB taxonomy): Bacteria > Bacteroidota > Bacteroidia > Bacteroidales > UBA1402 > UBA1757. The sequence continues at coordinate 6,113 of JAZRWU010000251.1, forward strand.
ACAACGGGCCCAATGATAATCAGGATGTTCTGACATACCTTCAATCCATCCATGCCTATAAAGATTCTTTTCAGGAATCCAAAGATATTTCCCAAAAAGACGCACCTGGCGAATAGCCTCCTGAAAACACTTTTCTTCAGCAGCCGCATCGTTTTCCGCTGCGGCAAGAGCGCCTCTGAAAGCTATCGGAGTGATGCCCATATACATATCGTCCAGCCAAATAGAGTTTTCTGCCGGTCTGTGGCGGGCAAGGATTCCGTCTCCGAGACGGTATTCTTCGAACATACAAAACCGATACCATCTTTCCAGGACATTTCTGAAGTCTTTTGCTCTCACAGGGTCTTTCAGAGTGGCCTTCGACATCGCAGCGCACATGGAGCCGCAGTCATCCAGGAAACGGGGTGCCTCCATCAGGGCGAGCCGGCACTTCGGATTCTTGGCGTACACCTTTCTGACGCTGTCGTAGGCCTGTCCCAAAGCATTCAGACGGTCATACACATAATCGAGGTATTTATCTTCCGACAATACTTCCGCCGCCAGCATAAGACCGGAATATGTCACTCCCCATTCATACGTGTTTATTCCGAAGGAACCACGTTTGAACGATGTCCCGGCATCCAGATCGGAAGCCTTTACTTCTTTGCCCTCAGCATCGACAAGCTGGTATGGAGTGCAGCTGTCCAAATAGTTGAACACTCTTTCTATGATTTCCGCAGCTTGTGCGGCAGGACCGGAACGCATCCCTTCTCCTTTGTCAACCGAATACTTCAGTCCGTTCATATCGACAGCGGCATTACGCAAACTGAGGCCCGTTTCTGTATGGAAACTGCAATTCTCGAAATGGAACACATCTTTGTTGATAGGATCGGATGCAAAACCATGGATATGTCCCATAGTACGACCATCTCCATGCACATTCCGGACAGTGATGTTTCTGAGCTGTGTCACAGGATCAGAGTATTCAATCACCCGGTTCCGGTCGCTTCCCGGCCGCCATTCCAGGTTGACGTCAAAAATATTCCTGACATGGCTGACTTCAATATTCTCAAAGGTGATATTCTCCACGGTACCACCTCTCGAAGGCTGACTTTTGAACCGTATGGGGGCCCAATTTCCCTCATCCACCCGGCAGTTGCGGGCTGTGACGTTCCGGATGTCTCCTGATATCTCACTTCCCATAGTTATGGCACCGTGACCGTATCCGAAATGGCAGTTCTCGATAAGGATATCCTCACTGGGGCGTCCGACTCGCCTGCCTTCCTCATCTTTTCCGGATTTGATGGAGATGCAGTCATCGTGAACCGAGACATAACAGTCGGCAATACGCACATCCGATGAAGAATCTATATCAATTCCGTCTGAACTGGGAATGTATTCCTTCGCCTCAATATTCAATCCTTCGATATCAAAACCCTGAGTATAAAGCAGATGAAGACACCAGCAAGCCTGATTTCTGAGCCTCAGCCCGGAAATCCGTCCTCCATCGCAAGCCGTGAGACAAATCAGCCGCGGACGCCCACCGTCGTATGGAAGTTTATTCCACTCAAGTCCATTTCCGTCTATCGTACCTTCACCACTTACCGATACCCCCGGAGAACAGTCGAAATTCAGGAAAGCGCAACGCCATTTTTTGTCGGTTCCTTCGAAACGGGTCGGAACCATAGGATACTCGGACGGGTCGGCACTTCCTTTCAGCACCGCTTTCTTCTCTACCCGAAGATTCACTCCGGAAGGGAAGAACAAGGCGCCGCTCAGATAGTTTCCTGCAGGGAAAACCACAGTGCCGCCACCTGAGGCATAGGCACGGTCAATAACGGCTTGAATCGCCTGAGTCTCGGACTTTCCGTTCCCTTTTACTCCATATTTCCTGACATTATACTCAGTATTCTGGCGTTCAATGGAAATCAGCTTGCTTTCCCAAGGATTCAGCGTCATCCGTATCCTGGTTCTGGGACCGTCTTTTCCGCCATCAAGCACTTTGGAACTGCCATCATAGCCATTCCATTCCCTGACAGTACCGGATCCGTCAAATACGGCGGTGAACTCGTATGGTTCCTCACCTTCGTTGGTCACAAAATATATTTCCCCTCCCTCAAGATGACGGCGGGTATAGCTGACCTTGGGAGCCGCCGATTCCAGAAAAAGTTCAGGCTGCGGCATCGCTGCCACAACTGTCGGAGTCCAGGCGATAGCCGCTTCCTCAAACATATTCTTTCCGGACAGAGGGAAAGGCTTGTTTTCAAAGAAGGATTTGCCATAAAGCATAGAAGGTCTGCGGCCCCAGAAAAGCACCTTCCCGCCCCGTTTGGCAAATTCCCCGATTTTTTCCCAAGCGGCTTCCGACACAGCTTCGGCCGATGGAATAATCAAGGTGTAGTATTTCTGTCCGCTCCTATTCTCAAGGCAAGTGCTGTGTACGGTGAGCGCCTCCGAAAAAGCATCATCACTTACCCAGTCGAAATCTCTCTGGTGAGTCAGAAGAAGTTGGGATATATTCACCAGATCTTGATTGTAAGAATTGTTGCCCAACCATAGAGTCGAAGTGGGATAATAGACAGCTATCCTGGCTCCGGGCTTACCCAAACCGAGCATATAGGTTACTCTGCCTGTATAATCGTTCAAAGCCTTCATTCCCGGATCGGTCATCCAGTTCGTGTTTTTCGAGCCGGCCATCCAAAACATGAACTCAAAGAAGTTTATTCCCCGGACCATCTGATAATCTACGGCATACTTGGCGGTAGGAATGGTGGGAGGAATGTTATAGGCGGCAAAACTTTCGCTGAAGGCGCGCCTCTTGCCATAGACATGAGCCACAGAAGAGGCGAATTTCGGAAAATCATTGATGGTTTCGGGCCATATCTGATTCCATATAGCATCTACGCCGGGAACTTGAATCTTGCTGAGATCGCGGAAGAAATCTCCGGACACCCGCACGCAAGAGGGCATATCGTGGTCCTTATTGAGATGAGT
>JAZRWU010000252.1:0-5373 GCA_045599885.1 Bacteroidales bacterium
CCGCTTCCAAAGACGGAGCCTGGTCGTGGGTGCCCTCTCTGTATTTTGCCGAAGGACTTCCCTACGTTATTGTGATGAGTCTGTCGGTCATCATGTATAAGAAACTGGGGCTCAGCAACGCTCAAATCAGTTTCTATACCAGCTGGCTGTACCTTCCCTGGACACTGAAATTTCTCTGGAGTCCCTTCGTGGACATCCTCAAGAGCAAACGTTGGTGGATAGTGTTCACCGAATTCATCATCGGAGCGGGTTTGGGCGCGGTGGCTCTATCTCTGCCAGGTCCGGCCTGGATACGTCTCAGCCTGCTGTTTTTCTGGTTGATGGCCTTTTCGTCCGCCACGCACGACATCGCCGCCGATGGTTTCTATATGCACGGTCTCAGCGACGGCCGTCAAAAATTCTTTATCGGAATCCGCAACACCTTCTACCGTCTTGCCATGATTTTCGGACAAGGGCTGTTGGTCATGCTGGCCGGCCGGCTCGAACAGAAAGACAGCAATTTCCTCGATATGGAGCCTGTCCGCTTTTCTTGGACATTCACATTGGCCATAAGCGCCGTTCTGTTTCTGGCATTGGCCACCTGGCATCTTTGGAGACTTCCTCATCCCGGCACCGACGGCGCTCTTGAAAGACGCAGCGCCGCGCTCCTCTGGAAAGATTTCAAAGACACGTTTGTCCTTTTCTTCCGCAAACCCGGCATCGTCACGGCTGTTTTGTTCATGCTGCTTTACCGCTTCTCGGAAGCACAGCTCGTCAAACTCAGTTCACCTTTCCTGTTGGACAGCAAAGAGGCCGGCGGCCTGGCGCTCAGCACATCATCGGTCGGTTTCGCTTATGGAACCATAGGCATCATCGCTTTGGTGGCCGGAGGCATACTCGGAGGCATCGTCCTGTCACGAAGAGGATTGAAAAACAGTCTGTTTCCTATGGCCTTGGCGCTTTGTCTCCCCAATCTGGTCTATGTGTTCTTCGCTTTGGTCCAGCCCCAGAATCTCTGGCTGATCAACGCCGGCATTGCCTTGGAGCAACTGGGCTACGGTTATGGATTCACGGCCTACACGGCTTATCTGCTGCATTTCTGCCAAGGCGAATTCAAGACCGCTCATTATGCTTTCTGTACGGCCATCATGGCTTTGGGTATGATGATTCCGGGTATGTTCGCCGGTGCTTTACAGGAGTATTTCGCCACGATAGGCGGCCATGGCTACACCCTCTTCTTCATTTGGGTTATGATTTGCACCCTTCCCTGCTTCTGGATGGTGCTAAAAGTCCGTAAACAACTATAAATCAAACACTTCTCATTTTGCTCATTCGTTTGGGCTGCCATCCTGACGCTATCACTGTCGCCGGCTATAGAAAACGAACCCATACTGTCCTTCTGGAAGAAAGACAGTATGAGCGTTTCAAATGTCTAATAATCAGTATATTAGATTATCTTGATAATATTGGAGAAACCCGTGATATCAAAGACCTCTTTTACATGAGGTTTCATATGCGTCATCACCATAGCACCTTGCTTGGAAGTGACTGTTTTCTGAAGCATCAGAAACATACGAAGGCCTTGACTGGAAGTATACTCCATATCTGTGCAATCCAGTTCGATATCAGGAGTGGCATCCTCCATCAAAGGTGTGATATCTTTCTGAAACTGTTCAGCATTGGTTGTATCAAGACGGCCTACCAGTTTTGCGAGGGTCTTGGCACCTTCTTTAGAAATAAAAACATCCATAACTTAATGAATTAAAAGCTTTTGTTAATATATAGAATATCGTTTGATCTGATAACCGTACTGCCGTGAGGAATAATGGACTCCCCTTTCCGACGGATAAGAATCACCTGACTCTTTTCAACCGGATAATGACGGAGTTCCAGTCCATCCCAACGGCTGCCTTCTGATATCGTATGACGCATTATTTTAATCTTATGCGAACCTTCATACGATTTGGAGCAGACAATGATGATATCACCGGATTCCAGAAAAGTGTATCCATTCGGAACTATCTTACTTTCATCGGGTTTAATCACCATACACAACAGCAGATCCTTGGGAATTCCCAAATCCTTGACATATTTTCCGTCCCAGGGGCCGTTTTCCGCCACATTTATTTGCGTGAACTGAAGATCCACCTCGTCCGAAAAGTCGCTGAAGGTCTGCATGACATCCGCACTCTTGTCTATCATATTCAATTTTTGTGCCACAAGCGGTATCAAAGTTCCCTGGACAGCGATAGAAAGCAATACAACACAGAAAACCACGTTGAAAAGATCCATATTCGGGAACTTACCGCCACCCATAGCGGTCGCCATAATGGCAAATACGATAGAGGAGGCACCGCGGAGACCGCAGAATGTGATAAGACATTGCTGTCTGAACGGATATTTTTTGAATGGGCTCAACAACAGCGCTATCGAAATAGGCCGGGCTACCAAAAGCAGGACCGCAAAAATCACCAATACCGAAATAATGCATTTGCCGAATTCCACCGGTCGGGCCAGCAATCCCAACATAAAGAAGATATAGACTTGCATCAGCCCTGTAAAACCGTCAAAGAAATGCACCATCTCCCTTTTGTTCATAAAATCCTGATTACCAAGAATAATACCCACAATATAGGTACTCAGGTAACCGTTTCCCCCCACCAAGGAAGGAAGAGCATACGAAAATATGGCGATGGCAATGATGAACATGGAATCAAAGCCAGAAGTGGCGAAATTGATGCGGTGCATGACTTCGGAAGCCACTTTCGCAATCAAAGCACCGAAGAGCACACCGAAAGCCAGCTGCTTGAATATCAGCCAGACAGCCGACCAACCGGAAAAATCGCCCTGCATGATGGACAACATCAGGATAGTCAGCATATAGGAGCAGGGATCGTTCGAGCCGCTTTCCATTTCGAGCAAAGGTGCAGTCCCGTTTCTCAAACCCAATTTCCGGGAACGGAGAATGGAGAAAACCGAGGCCGCATCCGTAGATGAAAGCACCGAACCCATCAGCATGGACTCCACCCAATCCCAACGGAGAAGATAATGACAGCATATTCCCGTCATACCGGCTGTCAGGACGACCCCCAAGGTTGCCAGCAACAACGATTCTGTGGCCACAGGCTTGGCTGACTGCCATCTCGTGCCGAAGCCGCCATAAAACATGATGAAAATCAAAGCTGCCGAACAGCTCTTTTCAGCAAAGCCGTAATCACTGAACTTGACGGCAAATATCCCGTTGTTCCCAAATAGGACCCCCAAGAGGATAAATGCCAGCAAGACAGGCACTCCGATACGAGTGGTGGCGTTGTTGAGCAACACACAGGTGAAAACCACCACAGCGACCAATATCAGAAATGGAATCAGGCTCATTGAAATTTAATCATCATAATGGTTATATCGTCGTTTTGCTCGCTGCCTTCGGTAAACAGGCGCACATCGTCCATAAGGGAGGTGCAATCGGCTTCCGCCAAAGAATCGGAAGGAAGCGATGAGGCCCACCGGATAAGACGGTCCTCTCCATATTGGGCTTTGTCGGCACGCTCCGCCTCGGTCACACCATCGGTGTAAATCAAAATCCGCGAGCCTTTTTCCAGATGGCCTTTCTGAAGCTGATAAGGGAAACCGGGGAACACACCCACCGCCAGGTTGGGCTTGACATCCAGGAAGGAAGCCTGACCCTGAGTGTCAATCACCACCATAGGATTGTGACCGGCATTGCAGTATTCAAACTCACCTGTCTCAAGCTGGATTCTTCCGGCGACCAAGGTGACAAACATATTGGAGGAATTGCCGTCGCAGACCGAATCGTTGATATTGCCGATGGCCTGATCGAGTGATATATCCATTTTGGCAATGAAATGGTATGCCGCGCGGGTGATAGCCATGAACATCGAAGCGGGAATACCTTTACCGGACACATCACCGACGCAGAAATAGAGATAGTTGTCCTTGATGAAGAAATCGTAAAGATCGCCTCCGACTTCGCGGGCCGGTATCAACAGGGCATGAAGGTCCACGCTTTGATGTTGCGGAAAATCGGCCGGCAGCATCGCCATCTGAATTTTGCTGGCAATCGACAGTTCGCTTTCCATACGCTGTTTGACTGCCGTTGTGGTCTGAAGCTCATCAATATAAGCCGTCAGAGAATGCTGCATGTAATCGAAGGAGTCACGGAGCTGACGGATTTCATCCTCCGTCTTGATTTCAGGAAGCTCTGTATTGAAATCGCCTTTGGCAATGTTCATGGCGGAATCCGAAATCTGAAGCAAAGGCTTGGTCAGATGCTTGATACTGTAGTACGAGATAAGGAAAAGCGCAATCAGTCCGAGCAACACAACCAACACCATAAGCACATTCATTTTCATCGCCCGCTGCAGGACGTCCCGATACTGGCAGATAATGGATGCCGACCAACCGTTGGAAATCTGATCGAACACCACGAAAGAGATATTACCGTTATAGGAATACTGACGGACACCGTGCTCACCTCTCAATATCGCCTTGGAGATATCCAGCAACTGTTCGCTGCCGCTGGAAATGGCCGTCGACATAAGCGTCTCACCCGAGAGAGGTCTTTCCGAAGAATTGGTCAGATAGGCACCGGTGCGACTCGTCAAGGCCACATAGGAATTGGGATAAGGTTTTATTTCCGACAATAAATCGGACATCCACTGAATGGAAATATCGGCGGTCAGAATGGCATACACCACCCCCAAGGAATCCTTGAGCGGATAACTGTAGGTGGACATCAGAGAATTGCCTCCCCCATCGTCATAATAGGGTTCGCACCAACTCGGTTCTCCCGACAGACTCGGAATCTGATACCAGTCCATATAAAAATAATCGTACTGCGGACTGCCCATCGGCATAGACACCACCTTGCCGCTTTCCGAATCGGCATACGAATAGAAGGCGTTGTAATGCTTACCTTCAAAATACTCGGAACGGAAGGCAATCGCACTGCCGATAATCAAGTCGTCACGATTCAACAGTTCCTGAGTCAGACGATAATACAACTCGCTGTCCTTGGGCCTCGATTCCACAATCCAAGCCATGTCTTCCACAGATTTCTCCACACTCAACAATGTTTTCTCGATGTCCGATATGGTCGCTTTCAACAGATTTCCGGCAGAGTTCTTCGCTTCATTGGAGATAAGGGCATGCGAAACCAGAGCCGTAACGACAAAAGAAGTCACGAACAGCACTGATGAGAAAAGCAGTATATAGAGACTTAAGCGCCTGGAAAATGATTTGCTCGCTGAGAATTTCATCGGATTAATTCTTTATGGTCCAACATCCGTGTGGTGAAATGTGTGGACAGCAGTGCCTTACATATATCGTTGAATACCTCCGGGCGTACCGGTGCATAATCGGGGACTCCGGTCGCCG
>JAZRWU010000253.1:0-7430 GCA_045599885.1 Bacteroidales bacterium
TTTGGTGGCGCTGGCGTTTTCCACATAGATATGACCGTATGCTTTTCCGCCAAGGCTCAGCGAGGGCTCGGTGAAAAAGGAAATGAAGTCAAGAGGCACCCCATTGGCATCGATATCCATCGTCAGAATTTTGTCTTGAGTGTTGAAAGCGCCTTCCAGATATCCGGTCGCCTGTTCGGCTTCGGGGTCAATGACGGCGTTCAGTTCGATGGCCCGCGTCAGTTCGTCCCATTGGGAATGAACTTCGACATCGCCCAGCAGGCTGTGGTTGATGGTGAAATCGTCTATGGACAGGTCGGCATCAATTCTCGGAGTCCCCAGCAACGAGGCCATATTGCCTTCGCCGCTGACCAGACCACCCAAGCATAAGGCCTTGGCATTCTGTTTCCTGGCATTGAGAATCATAAACAGGTCGTCCAGAGAGAAATCCTGCAGGCGCAGCATAAGAGAATCTTCAGGCAATTTGGATATGGTCCCGTCGGCTGTGATGTACTGTTGGTCGTGGCTTAACGAGAAATTCCTCAAACTCAGGCTTCCATCGTTCCATTGAATGTCGCTCGGATTCATAAACCATCGGGATTCACCGATCATGACGCCGGGGGAGGAAAGCACGGTGGTCAGTTGAAGAGGTGCTTGCCGGTTGGGACGGCTCAGGTGGATTTCCGATTGGATTTCTCCCTGGGAACTGATATCAAGACCTTTCCATTCCGCTTTCAAATCAGCATGGTCTTCCCGGATAAGTCCATTCAAGTGGAGACGGGCCGAATCGGACGTGGAGGGAAGTTCAGCTGTCATCTCGAGTTGAATATTGTCCGAATGGCTGTGCGCATCCACCGAAAGATTCTCAAAATCAAAGTCTTTGAAACTTCCACCCTCGGAATTCAGGTAAAGGTCATAGCGGTTGGATGGAGCCTCAAAACGGATTTCGGCCAATGTGGGTTGAGTCAGGACGACAGGAAGGCCGAGAATCGCCGAAAGATCGTTGGTCTCCTCCAAATGAAATTTGAGGTCCAACCGGTCATCGGAAGAATACTTTGGGTCTTTCAAATTCAGCAATGAGGGCAGATGCCGTTCCAAGATGCCGTATTGGATGTCGTTCAGCAGGGATGTCCAGGCGAAATGACCGACGATATCCGCGTATGCCCGGTCGGAAACCACGTTCAACCGGGTGCTGTCGCCCGGCAGGTCCTCTGCTGTCAGTCTCATCTGATGGAGGCGGTACATGTCCTCCTGACGGGTATATTCAAGGGAATCAATGACCACCATGCCGCGAAGATAATCCAGATCTTTGCCTTGAAGCTGTGAACTAAGGTGAAAACGGACTTGATTCCCCTTTTCGTCCTGAAGCAGTTTCAAAGCAGACAGATCGGCATAGTCGGTGCGGATATCCAGCTCCGCCGAGGGAAGATTGCCCAGGGAACCGCTGCCGTGGAGAGTTATCCGGCAATTGGGATCGTTCACGGAAAGATCCGCTTTGATTTTTTTGAAGGCATTCAGGTCGGCACGGAGACGGATGTCACGATAGGCGTAATCCTTCAGTTCTGTATTCTGAAAATCGGCGCTGAGTCGGGCATCTTTCCAGTCTCCTTTGATTTGTCCGGCCTGAAGACCGGCTTGAAAGGCCGTGCTTCCCAAGGATTCGGACAGGAAGCTCAAATCGAAGCGTTCGCTGCTCAGTTTGGCATCGAGATGACCCTCGTCCAAAAGGCTGTCGTTTCTCAACAGAGCTTCCATGTGGAGCCGGCCCCAATCGGACTGCAGATGACCGTCTATGCCGGCATACTGCTGGCCGACGCTGGCCTCTCCCGAGAAACTGAGTCCGCCCATATCCTTGACGAAATCGGGCAGGGAAGAGGAAATGTTTTCATTGATACTCAGAAGCTCAGGTAGTTCCGAGCCAAGCGTGATATGGTTCCAATCGGTGCTAAGATGTCTTTGTTCTGTAAAAGCATCGCTCAGCGTCCATTTTCCGTCCAAATTGAGGTATTGGTTTGGAAAAGAGGACAGAAGGATATCCCCTTCAGCCAAACGGGCATCTCCTCCGGCATGGAATGAGAGATTCAGCTTCGGCAGGTCAAGAGAGTCCAATGGCGACCAGAAGGCATGGAAGTCTTTAGGATTCAGTTGCGCTGAAAGTTCAAAAGGCTGGATCAGTTTTATGGAATCCCGATTTGAACCGGACGGCAAGAAGACAGCCAATATTGGACTTTCTATTTGTGAATCTGGCATTTCCAACCGGAAGTCGCGGAGGTCGATACGGCCTTGCTGCCATTCGGATTTCAGACGGACAAGAGGAATTTCCAATCCGCCCGATTCTCTTAGGCTGAAGCTGTCCAGCACGAGTGAGGCCGGGCCGTTCTTCCCGTAATTCAGCGACAGCCGGCTTTGAAGCCTGGCATCCAGATGATGAAAATCCAATCCCTCCCGGGGCGCCTGATCCCATTGGTCGAAACGCAGGCGGGCATCCTCAATCCGCAGAGAATCAACCGAAAGGGATTGAAACCAGGATTCTTTCTTTTCTTTGCCTTGGACGACGCTGTTTTTGGAAGGAAGAGAGGAAAAGTATTCCGCCAGATTGAGAGGACTGTCTCCGCTGGCTTTTTCCAGGCGGACATAGGGCTCTGTCAGACGAAAATCGTGAATGCGGATTTTACCTTTCAATAATGGTAGGAGCTTGACAGACAAACCGACTTGTCCGAAAGCAAGGACGGGTTGATGGTTCTGATCTTCCAGCCGGACGCCGAAAATCTCCATGTGCTGATCGAAAGGCTCGAAAGAAAGAGAATCTATCTCCAGACCAGGAAGCTGCTTTTGAAAGCGCTCCACAAGCGATTGCGTCAGATACTGCTGGAAGGAGTGATTCCCCAGCAATAGGAGCGCTGTGCCTGTCAGACACAATAGAATAATCGCTGTCCAGATAAGAAACTTCTTCAAAATGTTGTACTTTTGCGTGGTTTTTGCAAAATGGTTTCAAACCAACAAAAATACGAAAAAAATGAGACCTGTTTATATCTTGGGAATAGAATCTTCCTGCGACGACACTTCGGCGGCCGTCTTGTCCGATAATCTCTTGTTGTCCAATTGTATAGCCTCGCAAAAAGTGCATGAGCTGTACGGTGGGGTGGTTCCTGAGCTTGCTTCCAGAGCCCATCAGCACAACATTGTTCCCACGGTCGATCTGGCTTTGCGTCAGGCAGGCATACAGGCCTCGGATATTACAGCGGTGGCTTTCACCCGGGGACCCGGATTGATGGGCTCGCTGCTGGTCGGAACGTCCTTCGCCAAAGGTTTCGCCCGCTCGCTGCAGATTCCGATGATGGAGGTGAATCATCTTCAGGCTCACATTATGGCCCATTTCATCCGGCAAAAAGACGAGGAACACCAGGATCCGTCTTTCCCTTTCCTCTGTCTTTTGGTCTCTGGCGGCAATTCGCAGATTGTCCTGGTGCGCTCTTATAAAGATATGGAGATTATCGGCCAGACCATCGACGATGCCGCAGGGGAAGCCTTCGACAAATGTGCCAAAATGATGGATCTGCCTTATCCGGGCGGACCGGTCATCGACCGTCTGGCACGCGAAGGCAATCCGGAGGCATTTCAGTTCAGCAAACCTCATATTCCGGAATACAATTACAGTTTCAGCGGCCTCAAGACCTCTTTTCTCTATCGTCTGCGCGATGAGATGGCCGTCAATCCCCATTTTATCGAAGAACGTAAGGCCGATCTATGCGCCTCGCTTCAGAAATCGGTGGTGGATATCCTGATGGATAAACTGTATAAGGCAACCAAAGCTTTGGGTATCAAAGAAGTGGCTGTAGCCGGCGGTGTCTCGGCCAATTCCGGACTTCGTCAGGCTTTTGAAAACTATGCCAGGCGCTACGGTTGGAAAATCCACATCCCACGCCTTTCCTATACCACCGACAATGCGGCTATGGTCGGCATTTGCGGCTATTTCAAATATCTTGACGGAGATTTCTGCCAGATGGATGCCGCACCTTACTCAAGAGTGTCGGTCTGAATGGAAAGTGCTTCAAAATGGCCGAAAACATAGAAATTATATGGAATTTTGAATAACTTCTTTGATTTTTCTTTTAAGAATAGTTGCATTTGTCAAAGGAAAGTCCGAAATTTGCACCCGCTAAAAAGTATAGAACGGGCGTTACCGGAGCCATAGATGTAAATGGTTGAAGATGACGCAGGAAAGATGCAATTTAGAAACCATAAAATATAATTGAAATGTCAAAAGTTTGTCAGATCACAGGAAAGAAGGCTATGGCAGGCAACAACGTTTCCCACTCAAGAAGACGTACGGCCCGCAAATTCAATGTCAACCTTTTCCAAAAGAAGTTCTATTGGGTAGAACAAGATTGCTGGATTGCCCTGACTGTTTCCGCCGCCGGTTTGCGCGTCATCAACCGCAAAGGCTTGGACGCCGCTATGAAAGATGCTCAGGAACAAGGCTATCTGCGTATGGAAGATGTATTAATTCTTAACTAACAGGAGATTATAGCTATGGCAAAGAAAGCAAAAGGAAATCGCGTTCAGGTTATTTTGGAATGCACTGAAATGAAGGACAGTGGTCTGCCCGGCACCTCCCGTTACATCACGACCAAAAACCGTAAGAATACGACTGGCCGTCTGGAACTGAAGAAATACAATCCTATTCTGAAAAGAGTCACTGTACACAAAGAAATCAAATAAGCATATAAGTTATGGCAAAGAAAGCAGTTGCAACCTTGCAGACCGGTGAAGGCCGTACCGCCGTCAAGGTCATCAAAGTGGTGAAATCACCGAAGACGGGTGCTTTTTTCTTCGATGAAGAAATGGTTCCCACGGATAAAGCTAACGATTATATCAAGAAGAAATAATTATTTCTGACTTGAAACATTGCGTATAGGAGGTTGTTTCTTCTCAGAATGAAGAAGCAACCTCTTTTTTACTGCCTTAATTTCATAGTATATTCATCAGACAGTTCGTTCTATGGGACTTTTTCAATTTTTCTCCAAAGAAAAGAAACAGACACTGGATCAGGGAATGGCTAAAACCAAAGAAAGTGTCCTTTCCAAACTCGGTCGTATCATCGCCGGAAAATCCAAGGTGGATGACGAAGTACTGGACAACCTTGAGGAAGTCCTTATCACCTCGGATGTCGGTGCCGAAACCACCATCCGTATCATTGAACGCATTGAAGCCCGTGTCAAGCGCGACAAATACGTCGGCACGGACGAGCTCAACCGCATCCTCAAAGAAGAAATCGCCGCACTGCTGATTGAAAACGACCGCGAGGCTTCGATGAGCTTTGAGACTCCCGGTCAAAGTAAGCCCTACGTCATCATGGTGGTAGGGGTGAACGGTGTGGGAAAGACCACGACTATAGGCAAGTTGGCCGCCCAGTTCAGGAAAGCCGGCAAAAAGGTGTATCTCGGAGCAGCCGATACCTTCCGCGCTGCGGCTGTCGAGCAATTGGATATTTGGGGACAGCGGGTCGGCGTACCGGTCATCAAGCAGAAAATGGGAGCCGATCCGGCCTCAGTCGCATTCGACACCCTCAAGTCGGCCGTGGCCAACGATGCCGATGTGGTGCTGATTGACACGGCTGGCCGTCTTCACAACAAGGTCGGTCTGATGAATGAATTGACCAAAATCAAGAATGTGATGCAGAAAGTGATTCCCGATGCTCCCCACGAGGTTTTGCTCGTATTGGACGGATCCACCGGACAGAATGCTTTCGAGCAGGCCCGTCAGTTTACCAAGGCCACCGAAGTGAGCGCCTTGGCTGTCACAAAATTGGACGGCACGGCCAAGGGGGGTGTGGTGATCGGCATTTCCGACCAATTCCAGATTCCGGTCAAATACATCGGACTCGGCGAAGGAATAGACGATTTGCAGATATTCAACCGCCGGGAATTCGTGGATTCCCTGTTTGACAATCAATAAGAAGTCCCGAGATGACCAGGTCTGTTTCAAATACGGCGAATCCAAGAGTCTATGTGATTTCATTGGGCTGTTCCAAGAATCTGGTTGATTCGGAGCAGCTTTTGTATCAGCTTCAGAATCAAGGATTTAAGGTTGAGCACAATCCCCGTCACGTCGTACGGGGCAGCATCGTCATTATCAACACTTGCGGCTTTATTCAAGATGCCAAAGAAGAGTCTGTCGAGACGATATTGGATTATGTGGAAGCCCGCCGTCAAGGCAAGATTTCCAAACTGCTGGTCATGGGTTGCCTGTCACAGCGTTATCGTGAACAGCTCAAGGAAGAAATACCCGAAGTGGACGGTTTTTACGGCAAGTTCGACTGGATGGGCATTTTGCCTGATTTAGGCAAGGAATACAATGAAAATGAGCGTAATAGAAGAATATTAACGACACCTTCGCACTATGCCTATATCAAGATATCGGAAGGTTGCAGCCGGCGTTGCGCTTTCTGTTCCATTCCATTGATCACCGGTCCGCACCGTTCCCGTCCGATGGAAGATATTGAGGAGGAAGTAAGGCGTTTGGCGGGGCAGGGGGTCAAGGAATTCCAAATCATAGCCCAGGATCTTTCTTATTACGGCAAAGACCTCCATCACGAGTTGATGTTGCCCCAACTGATTGAGCGATTGGCGGATATCGAAGGCGTGGAGTGGATACGGCTGCATTACACCTATCCTTATCTTTTCCCATACGACATTCTGCGGGTGATGCGCGAGCGCTCCAATGTCTGCGCTTATCTGGATATGGCTTTTCAGCATTGCAGTGACCGGATGCTCGACTGTATGCACCGTCACATCCATAAGGACGACACCTTGGCTCTGATCCGTCGTATCCGTGAGGAAGTGCCTGGCATTCACCTTCGTACCACTTTGATGGTGGGGCATCCCGGGGAGACGGAAGAGGATTTTGAGGAATTGCTCGACTTTGTACGGGAATGCCGTTTTGAAAGAATGGGGGCTTTCGCTTATTCCCAGGAGGAAGATACATATTCCGGAACACATTATGAGGACAATATCCCCGAAGAGGTCAAGCAAAGCCGTCTCGACCGTCTGATGACGCTTCAGCAGGAAATCTCCACCGCCGTAGGTCAGGAAAAAGTCGGTAAAACTTTGAAGGTCATCATAGATCGGGAGGAAAGCGATTATTATATCGGTCGCAGTGAGTACGATTCTCCCGAGGTGGATCCGGAAATTCTGATAGACAAGTCCAAAAAACTTGAAATCGGTTCGTTTTATCAGGCTTATATCCAAGAGGCGGATGTCTATGATTTATATGCGACAATTTTATAATGATATGTTTATCAAGTGTTTAATTAAATTGAAAACAACAATGAAAAAAACATTTTTTTCAACTTTGATGTTGATGTTGGCTTTGGCTCCGGCCGTGGCCCAGACTTCGAAATCCAGTGAGAAGCAACCGTCTGAAAAAGATGTCCGTCTTTATGGTTTCAT
>JAZRWU010000254.1:0-4352 GCA_045599885.1 Bacteroidales bacterium
CAATGTTTGAAAGTACCTCCTCAAAATCTTTTGCCTTTCCCGTAATTTGAGTCATCATACCAGAGGCCTTGTCTGTGATTTTGATTACGTATTCGACCGTATTTTTCGCCATTTTGTTGTTTGTTTTATTTTTCTTGTTTACATTTGATACCCATTTAACAAGTAAGCACTATGAGCGACGACTTTGACTTTGGAAGATTAATGTCATAATATGGAAAGTGATGACTATGTTGTTCGAAGATATCATAGAACACCCATTTCTCTCTTTGCTTTATCTGATTCCCACATGTTATTTTTGTATCTGGTTGCTGAAAGTTGTTGTTGGACTTGTCATTGCTGTACTATTTTCAAAGGACGAATGACTCACCCATACAGAGCCTTGATGCGCTCTTCCTCGGCCCGCCGCTCTTCCGGAGTCAGGCGGGTTTTCTTTTTCTCCGAATCGGAATTATCATAAAAAGGTAGCGGCCGAGCCTCACACATCGCGAAAAGAGAAAGGATGAAATTTGTTTGCAAATAGCAATTCTGATATCTATTTTTGCAGCGAATAAAATGGTATATTATGGCAAAGAATACACTCAGTTATATTCTCGGTGCGTTGGTCGTCCTTCTGATTGCCGGCGTACTCGCTCTTTTCATCCGCAACGGGCATCAGCAGGAAGTCATCAACGAACTCAGTGAAGAATTCGAACTGGAAAAAGAGGCCTTGCAGGACGATTATTCCCAACTCGCTCTCCAATACGAAGATTACGGCATCCGCATCAGCAACGACTCGCTGGCCGAACTGCTCGACATCGAGCGCAACAAAAACCTTCAACTGGTCGAAGAGATTCAGACGCTGAAAATCAACAACGCCAGACGTCTGAATGAACTGCGCAAAGAACTTGAGACCGCCCGCAGCGTGATGCGTTCCTTCGTAGTCCAGATAGACTCGCTCAACCGCCTCAATACCCGGCTCCAGAACGAGAACGCCAAGGTCACCCGGCAGTTTGAAGTGGCCCAGCAGACCGTGGCCGACCTGACGCGCGAGAACAACGACCTGACCGAGAAAGTCATATTGGCCTCCAAGCTCGAAGCCCGCGACATCCGCGTCATCACGATGACCGACAAAGGCCGCTCCACCACCCGCATCGGCCGCATCGCCCTGATTGAGTTTCAGGCCATCATCTCCAAGAACATCTCCGCTGAAGTCGGTGAGAAGCCCATTTACATGCGTATTCTCCAACCCGACGACACACCTTTGATCAAAGAAGGCAATGCCTGGTTTGATTTCGAAGGTCAGCAGTTGCAATGTTCCGCCTGGCGAAGCATTGAATTTGACGGCGAGGAGCAGCCCATCGATCTGTACTGGACGGTGGAGGAATTTCTGCAGGCAGGCACCTATCGGGCCGATTTCTTCGCCGACGGCTACCAGATCGGCAGCAAGGAATTCACCTTGACCGAATAAGAACCTGTTTCTGACAATCCTGATATTGGGAATACTATGATATCACCACACATGAAAAACAGGCGCGGAAAAGCCATCCGGAATATCCTGTGCAGTCTTTTGGCTTTGGCCATTCATCTTAACGCTTTGGCAGACAACGCCGTCGGCCAATTGGCTCAATATGCCCGCTGGTATCAGCAATACAACCTCGATTACGCCCAGGAAAAAGTATATCTTCATTTTGACAATTCCTCCTACTATCTCGGAGAGGATATCTGGTTCAAGGCTTACGTGGTTCTGGCCGGCAATCATCATTTCACACCCTTGAGCAAGACCCTCTATGTCGAACTGCTCACACCCGCCGGCAATCTGGTCCAAAGTCTCAAGCTGCGCGTCACCGACGGACAGGCTCAAGGAGTTTTCTATCTGGGCGACTTGCCGACCGCCGGATTCTACGAAGTGCGCGCCTATACCCGTTGTATGCTCAATTACGGAAGCGATGTGGTGTTTTCGCGTGTGATTCCGGTGTTCGACGCTCCTCAATATGAGAGTGGCAGTTCTCTGCGCCTTCCTCCGAAGATGTCGGCCAAACGCGAGGCCCTGCCCGACAAACGTCCCTCGGCCATACCCGAGACCCGTCGCGCCAAACGTAAGGCCACAGAACCTGTCAATGTGGATTTCTATCCCGAAGGCGGACATCTGATTGCCAATCAGGACAATCTGGTCGCTTTCTCCATTTATTCTGACAAAGGCGAATTTCTTGAGGCACAAGGCACCATCGTGGATGAACAAGGTGAGACCGTCATGCTGTTCCAAAGCGAATACGAAGGACGCGGGCAGTTTGTGTTCCATCCTGAGACCGGGAAATCCTATTCATACCGCCTGACATACCAGGGAAAAAATTACAGCCAGGCACTGCCGACTGCGGAGAATCAGGGATTGGCCCTGCACCTTCAGGAGCGCGACGGACGCTACCGCCTGAAAATCGCCAATCAGGGTCTCAGTTCCCATGACACATTGGCCATCGCCATCACCTGTCGCGGACGGCTCAGTCAGTTTTCGCTGTACGTCCCCACCCGGGAAGCCGGAGAATTGAATTTCCATGCCGGAGAACTGTATTCGGGAGTCAATGAACTGACCGTCTATAATCCGGAAGGACGAGTGCTTGCCTCGCGTCTGTTTTTCGTGCGTCACGGTGCGGACGATCCGGAAGCCTACCATTTCGATTATGCCTTCGACAAAGAAGATTATAAGCCTTTCGAGGCGGTGAGGATGAAATTCCACCTGACGGAAGGACCCGACAGCACAGCCCGGGTCAACGCCGCAGACCGTCATTTCTCATTGGCCATCCGTGACGGATACGACAGTTTCTCCAACGCCCGGGAACATTCCATACTCAGCGATATGCTGTTGTCTTCCGATTTGAAAGGATACATCCACCGGCCGGCCAGCTATTTTGAGAGCGACGATGCCCTTCACCGTCACCGTCTGGATTTGCTGATGCTGGTTCAAGGCTGGAAACGCTATGATTGGCAGGCCATGAGCATGGGCGACACGCTCGACATCAAGCACCCGATAGAGGATGGCGTCTTGCTGCGCGGTCAGGTGCTGTCAGTTCCCAGACGCAAACCCATATCCAACCTTTCGGTGCTGATGTGGATGCTCTCCGACAGCAGTTCCTATCATGGGACCTGCCTCACCGATGAAAAGGGATATTATGATTTCCTTTTCGACATTGAGGGTGACTGGAAACTCTCGCTCCAAATCAGCGACGGACAGAAACGCAAAAACGGCTTTATCACCGTTGACAGACAGTTTCAACCGGCTCTCCGCGACCTGACTTTCTACGAAGAGAAGTGTCCATCATACGAAGTCCACTCATTCGCAGAAAAAAAAGTCCAATACAACAGTTCTGATTACAGAAGAGGGGAAATAACCATCATGCCGGGGGATGTATTGCTCAAAGAAGTGGAAGTGGAGGGAAAACAGCAGAACGACAACCCCAATAACGTCAGCATCACCTACGAGGTGGCCAAAGAGATGGACGCATTGGAAGATCAGGCTGAATTCACCTACAGTGAGATACCCTATTTTCTGGTTCAGATCAACCCCAATTTCCATTTTGTTTCCAACGACAGCAGTACGGAGATTCTGTATTACCGGCACGCCCGGGTACAGTTGGTCAATATGCTGCGCGTGGGGCTGGCGCAAGACGAGGAAGATTTGGCCACATGGCTGGTTCAGGACATTGAAAGAATGGAAATCATCGAGCCCGGCACCCGGCTTTCGACCATCGAAGACTTTGACATCAGTACATTGAATCTTCAGGAAGACATGAAAGACGTCGCCTACGTGCTGCTCTATCCATACAAAGACGGACGTCAGAAAGAGCCCCCGATGGGTATCCGGCAAACCACGCTGAAGGGATACAATGTCGTCAAAGAATTCTATCACCCCATTTACGACCGGGCTTTCCTGCCGGATTCACACGATCACCGCAGAACGCTCTATTGGAATCCCGACCTGAGCACCGACGACAAAGGCGAGGTGGAAGTCAAATTCTACAACAACGCCACTGCCACCCGTTTCACCGTCGATGCGGAAACGATGGACGCCAAGGGAAGAATGGGCTTCACGAATTGACCGCGACTCTCAATCCTGAGGATAGTGCAGGTTTTCAGGGCCTGCGACCTCGAGTACCTCATGCAGATATTTGGCCGCTTCCCATTGGGCCATGGGAAGATCGTGCAGCAGCCAGGTTCCGCAATCTTTAGGAGCAGCTCCGGGAATCTCTCCTTCGTACTCTGCTATAAAGCGGAAAGTCTCTTTCAGCAGTTCAAGAATGTCTTCCGACTCCAAATCGCCTTTAATCAAAAGATAATTACCTGTCAGACAACCCATAGGGCCCCAATAGACGATGCGTTCG
>JAZRWU010000255.1:0-6812 GCA_045599885.1 Bacteroidales bacterium
AGGTTGATTCGGGTCATCGTTGAGCGAGCATAGCGGGCTATGCGAGCGAAAGGATGGGCCGAAGCAGACCAAAAGACCATCAAAGCAGCGGAATAACAGCGTCATAATAATTATTTTGAAAGAATTCAAAACAGGTTCTTACAGTCTGACGGCAAAAATAAATAAAAATGAGATATAAGATTGTTTTCTGCCTACTTGTTTTGTCAGCGGTGTTTGCTCCAACGCTCATGTTCGGACAATCGAATGACTCTATATACCGGGCCTACATCGGGCGGTATGCGGATGAAGCGCTGAATCAGAAAGAGCATTACAACATACCGGCCAGCATCACTCTCGCACAAGGTCTTCTTGAATCAAATGCCGGTCAGAGCAAACTGGCCACTGAAGCCAACAACCATTTCGGCATCAAATGCCACAGCAACTGGTCGGGAGAGACTTTTTCCTCCTTTGACGATGGAGAAATGAGTTGCTTCAGAAAGTATCAAAACGCCGAGGAATCGTTTGAGGACCATTCATTGTTCATAGTCGGCGGTTCACGATATAGCGGACTGTTCAAACTCAAAAGCAACGACTACATCGGTTGGGCCATGGGGCTGAAAGAATACGGATACGCCACTGACCCGCTTTACGCCCAAAAGCTGATACGCATCATCGAGACTTATGATTTGGATCAATTCGATGAGAACGGCAAACACACAACAGAAAAAGCCGAAAAAAAATCCAAGGTGAAATTGCCGGCAATAAGTTTACGTGACTCTTCTCCCAGACAAAAGAAAGTCTCGAAAACCCATCTGTCGAGAGTGGAGAAGGGACAAATCAGAGAGGCCAAGAAAGTGGAACGGGCCAGAGAATGGATGGAATACAACCAGACAGCCGGCATTTCAGACAAAGATTATGGCCGGAGCGCATCGGACATCCGTCAAAGTGAGACCAAGACGCTCAAAGCTATTCCCCAACACACGGTCCACAGAGACCAACACGGCAAATATATCATCGTACAATACGGTGACACCTACGAATCTCTCCAAAATGAATTGAGATTGAGCCAATGGGAACTGCTGAACCGCAACAGCCTCCCGATGACTCACAACCTGAAAATCGGAGAGACCTTGTATATCAATTCTTATCTCTCAAACGTACTCCGCCCTCTTTCGAAATAACGGGAAAACCCTGATAGCAGATATGCCCACTGCCCGAACCTTTGGCATACAAAACATCATCCACATGGACATAGGCATCGCCTGAACCTTCGATTTGGACAATTCCGACCTTGGAGTAGAGATTATATCCCGAAAAAGATCCGGAACCTTCAATAAGGAGGTCCAAGGTGGTCAAATCGCCGGAGAGCACCATTTTTCCGCTGCCATAAATACTCGCAATCAGCATTTTGGCATCGATATGCATATCCATGGAACCAGAGCCATCTATGATAGCGAAGGCTTTGGGAGAGGATACATCGACCGAGGCGGAGCCTGAACCATTCACGTTGAGCTCGAACTCTTCTGCGCACACAGGCCGACGGAAAGTCAAGCTGCCTGAGCCCTGCAAGACGATATTCAGATATTCATTCGATATGGCAAAACCCGGGAGAGCTTGTTTTATTATCATTATGTCGGTTTCATCCGTCACATGATTGGATACTCTTTGAACCGACGGAACAGTATCACGCTCCACGGCAGCCCCCGATTCCAGGACAAAGCCGGTGCTTCTGACAGCAGGCTCCTTCCGGGATTCGTCCTCCGGCCCTTCAATCCATGTGTCACCCGAACCGGACAATGTAAGATAGAGGCTGCTGGAACGGACATCGCGTAAAATCATAGAACCCGAACCACTTTTATCAATGAGCGCATATTCCGGTGAATAGACATATACCTCAATAGGAAAATTCGACTGAATACGACCTTTCTTGCGCACTGAAAGACGGCCGTGGGACAATTGCGTGATAATGTTTGGCATCAGATTGGATTCGGCCACCACTCTGACGTACGACGTAGGAGAATAATCCACATAGACCGTCATATTGGATTCCACCTGCAATTCGTCAAAGTCGGCAACGAATTGTCTCGTATCTTCCACAACGGTGCCATCGCCCACCAAATAGGAGCAGGATGACAGAATGCAGAGCAAGGACAAAATGTAAACTATTCTCTTCATTCTCAATTCTTTTCAAATATCAATACAAATCCGCCACAGGGTGCCATAGGCAGTTGGAGCTTGTCTTTCTTATGACGCGGAGTGGTTATCTCCAACACTTCCACCGAATTATGCCCGCCTTTTACGTCACGGATGATATAGCCTCTCGTGCGGGCGGGCAGAAACCGGATGGAAAACTCCACTGTCTTTTCTTCGTTCTCGCCATTGATGCCGGCCACATACCAAACCGAACCGCTGCGGCGTGCGATGACACATTCCTCGGCGGGACAAGCGTACAAAAGCTGAGTGTCGTCCCAAGTGGATGGAACTCTTCTCAGGTATTCATAGACTTCCGAAGGGAAACGGTTCATATCGTCAGGATGAAGACCGAAATGTTGGATGCCCGACTGGAAAATTACCGGGAGCGCCAACTCGAAAGCGGCTGTCGTAGCCCGATGCGGTCCGTTATTGAGCCGGTCGCCGAGACGCTCGTGCAATACCATAGGGGTGAAATCCATCGGAGCGACCACATTACGCGTAAATGCCACGGTGGCACAATGAGCAGGAGCATTGTCTGCCGTTGACTGGTCGAACGTGATGAATTCCATTCCCTTGACAGCTTCCGTCGAGGCGAAGTTCGGGTACATTCTCTCCCAACCGCGAGGCAAAGTGGCGCCGTGGAAATTGACCATAAGGCCAAAATCATTGGCATCCCTGAGGATATCCTCATACAGCTGCATATAAAACTGCTTATCTCCGCCGAAGAAATCGACTTTGATACCTTTTATCCCCAGATTCTGCATCCAGGCCATCTCGTTGCGCCTTGCTTCAGGATCCGACATTTTGTCTTTAGGCGTTTGGGGAGCCTCATTCCATTGTCCGTTCGAATTGTACCAAAGAATCAGTTTCACTCCTTTCGTCGCAGCATAATCGGCTAAAAGCTCCATTCTGTCGTAACCGATCTGCTTATCCCAATAAGCATCCACCAGACAATATTCATAACCCATTTCGGAGGCCAGATTGATGAATTCCACCTGTTTGTCGTAATTGATACTGGCATCTTTCTCCGTAATCCAGCTCCAAGTGGCACGGCCCATATTATATTCATATTTAGGCTCGTACTTCGGCTCCACCAAATCTGTGGACATCGTGGAAGAAACAATCCCGGCCAGAGTTGGAGCGCAGACCATCATACGCCAAGGAGTCGTATAGGGCAAAGTCACCAAAGCGTCGGAAGGCTGCTCGGGGAGTCCCTCTTTTTCGTTGGGGAACGCAATCCTATACAATCCTCCTTCAGAGGAATGGGCCAGATGTGTTCCGACATAAGAGCCGTCCACCCCCGTCTCGCTCAACAGGACCCAAGCTTTGTTCTGAACGCGGAACAAGGCCGGATATGTCCATCCTATCCCATAGGGAGAAGGAGTCCCCACCGCTACGCAAGGGTAATTCTCCTCGTAACTCGGATTGGTTTTGGCCCATCCGCTTTTAGCGGCAGACAAGGGAGACATATAAGCCCAGGAGTCCGGTGCGAAGCGATAACCGCCCAATTCATTCACAATATGAGTCTCGCCTTCGCCATAAAGTTTATAACAATAGGCGACACCATCATCCGAAATCCTGAAAATAATATCCATCTCCTGACCTTCAGGATTCTGAACGGAATAAATCACCTGATGGTAGGAATACTTGACGTGGCTCTTTTTCCCATTGTCCAAGTCATATTTCTCTTTGCGGAAAAAACTCCTCACATTTTTGATTTTCAAATCTTTATCAAAAACGCCGTCTGAAGTCACGATTCCCAAAGGAGATTGGTCAATCAGCACTTCGCGATTCAGCATGACATTGAACCAGGTCTGATGGTTCTGCTGGAAAACAGACATGTAAATACTCTTATCCGGACTTGGATAGGGAGTATAAACCGGCAGTTCGGCACTGACCCTGAAAAGAGCCAGACTGAACAGCACCGAAAGAACCGCTCTCAAAGAAAAATGACGTCGCATTTTAATTATCAGAAATCATCAATATCCGAACAAGGTTTCCAGATCCAGAATCTCGATATCTCCAATGGTCTTCAGATAATCCAAATCCAAATCTGCGATGTCGCCGAGAATGGCGTACGAATAGGGACGGCCTTTGATGACAGACTGCTGGAACTGCTTGACATCGTCCAAGGTCATGGTTTGAATCTTATCAAAAACGAGACTGGAAAGGTCATAGTCCAAACCATATTTTTCCATCGAAAGGAACTTGTTCAAAATCTGAGCGCGGATAATGCGTTCCGTGCGTAAGCGGGCATCCAGACCATCCTTGGCCAGCTTGAAAGCAGCTTCAGATTCCGGCATGTTGTTGATGATGTCGGCAAAGGCTTCCATCGCGTCTCGCATTTTGTCATTCTGGGTGGCGATATAACTGGTCATAGTATAAGGACGATCCTTTTCTCCGAACGTGGAATAGCCGGCAGAGGCCGAATAGGCAAGACCTCTCGCCTCACGCATTTCCTGAAAGACGATAGCGTTCATTCCACCGCCGAAATACTCATTGAACATCATACGGATGGGCTCAATGTTGACATCAAACATTTCCTCCAGATTGGATGCGGAAGCGAAATACAGCTGTTTGGCATCGTATTGGGCCAGATATACTTTATTCCCCGTCGTTTTCAAAATGGGGAATTCCGTCTTGGCAGGCACGTCGAGCCAATCGCCGCTCAAAGGATGACATTCTTCCAGAACATCACTCAACTCACTCTGGCTGAGAGGTCCGTAATAGAGAACACGGTGTTTGTACGACATCTGCTCCTTGATAATCTTCAAGAAATCATCCGGCGTGAGCTGCATCAATTCCGCATCAGACAAGACGTTGGTGCTGGAAGATTTGGGGCCATAATACAGATAACTGCGCATCAGGCTGAAAATATGCGACTGACTGGTCTTGGCCATTACGCGGCTTTTCAACTCGTCCTGAATAAAGTTGTTGAAGGCTTCTTCATTGATTTGAGGATCTGCGAACAGGCTCTCGACCAATGCCATAGCCTTAGGCATATTCTCGGACAGACCCGTCAGGGTAATCGTGGTGAAATCGTCGGAAGCCGTCACAAAATAACTGCATGCCAGCTTGTACATTTCCTGCTTGAGCTGTTCGGCCGACAATTCACTTGTTCCCAGGTAGTCCAGATACTCCATAGCCATCGACAGCATATTGTTGTTGTCGGTACCCATATCGAAGCGATATACCAAATTGAAAATCTCATTCGAAGTGTTTTGGACATAAACAACCGGGAGTTTGGAATCGACGGTGAACTGACTCATATCCTTCTTGAAATCCACGAAGACCGGTTCAATGGGACGGACCTCGGAATTCTGGATTTCCTTCAAGAAATCGCTCGACATATCGCGGTTGGTCAGGATAGGAGTGATCTCCGGCTTGGCAATCTTCTTCGAGTCGGGATCGGCTCCCTGGCGTTTGTTGACAACGGCATATCCGTCCGTAAACCATTCATTGGCGAATCTAACCACATCTTCTTTGGTGATTTCACTCAACTGGTTGAGGCGGGCCACCACGTCGGCCCAATCCAACTGGTTGATGAAAGCATCCACAAACATATCGGCACGGTTGGCGTTGGCCTCCAAGAGACGCATCTGACGCAAACGGAAATTATTCAGATTGGCTTCGAGAAGGTAATCATCAAAATCTCCGGCTTTGAGTTTTTCAACCTCCTCCAACAGGATATCACGCACTTCCTCAAGCGTCTGACCCTGTTTCGGATAACCCAACAGCAGATAGGCGCTGTAGTCGGCCAGATCGAACATGCCGCAATCGCCGTAGAGGACTTTCTGCTGCTGGTTCACGTCCAGATCAATCAAACCGGCATTGCCGTTCTTGAAAATAAGGTCAATCATCGCCAGCATGTTGTAATCAGGCGATTTTTTGCCGGGCATACGCCAACTCAGCATGACATATTCCGATTCAAGACCATATACATCGCTTTCAATCGGTTGGGCCATAGGCTCTTCCGGTTGGAATTCCAATGCGGGGACGCCATCCGTAGGCTGCATATCGCCAAAGTATTTTTCAATAACGGACAACATCTCATCGGGGTCGAAATCACCGGAAAGACAGATGGCCATATTGTTGGGCACATAATATGTGGCGTAATACTTTTTGATATTGGAGATGGAAGGATTCTTCAGATGGTCCTGCGAGCCCAGAATCGTCTGGCGGCCATAAGGATGATTCGGGAA
Source organism: Bacteroidales bacterium (assembly GCA_045599885.1). Taxonomy (GTDB): domain Bacteria; phylum Bacteroidota; class Bacteroidia; order Bacteroidales; family UBA1402; genus UBA1757. The sequence continues at coordinate 6,375 of JAZRWU010000255.1, forward strand.
AAGCATATTCAGCATCTTCTCGGAAACCTTACGGTCATCGCGGGTCAGAGACATATTCTTTTCCTCGTAAATCGTCTCAAGTTCGGTGTGGAAACCACGGATGACGTTGTTCTTGAAACGGTCGGCCTGGATTTTTGCCCAATTCTCAATCTGATTGGAGGGAATGTCCTCGGTATAAACCGTCATATCGTAACTGGTGTAGGCATTCGTGCCCGAAGCGCCGATAGCGGACATCAATTTATCGTACTCGTTGGGAATGAACAACTTGGATGCCTCGTACGAAATACTGTCAATCTGATGATAAATCGCCTTGCGTTCCTCCGGATCGGTCTTGGTGCGATATACCTCGAACAACTGTTCGATTTCGTTGAGCATAGGCTCTTCTTTTTCATAATCGACCGTACCGAACTGCTTTGTTCCCTTGAACATCAGATGCTC
>JAZRWU010000256.1:0-3850 GCA_045599885.1 Bacteroidales bacterium
GTGAGAACCTGGGACGCGGACTGGTCGCGGTGCGGACGAGCGATACCACCATAGCCGTACAATGGCGCTATCTAGAATCCGATCCGGTGGATGTGGCTTTCCATGTCTATCGGGCTTCGGTGCGTCAGGGCGATCTTCAGGAAAGAACCCGAATCAAGCGTACCAAAACCTCGCCGGTGAGCGGTTCCACTTTCTATATAGATAAGGTGTCCAAAGGCGAAAGCGGCCCCTATGCCTATTATGTGGTTCCGGTGGATTCCTCAGGGCGGGAAGGCGAGTTCAGCGCTCGTTTCCTCTATCTGCAGAACCGTCCGTATCTGGAAATTCCGATGAAAACCATTGATGGCGACTCCCGTTGGACCTATGTGCCGGCCGATGCATCGGTGGGCGATCTTGACGGGGACGGTGAATACGAACTGGTCATTAAACGCGAACCAGCCAACGGTCAGGACAATTCCAACAGCGGTGTGACGGGTGTCACCTATCTCGAAGGCTATGAATTTGACGGAACTTTCCTCTGGCGTATCAATCTGGGGAAAAACATCCGCAGCGGTGCCCATTACACTCAGTTCATGGTCTATGATTTCGATGCGGACGGCAAAGCGGAAATCATCTGCAAGACAGCCGACGGCACCATAGACGGTCTCGGCCAGCGCATCGGAACGACCTCCAGTTATGTCAACTCCAAGGGCTATATTCTTTCCGGTCCGGAATATCTGACGGTGTTCAGCGGAGAAAACGGTGCTGCTTTGAAGACCATCAATTACAAACCTTCGCGTTTTCCCAACGGCAGTCTCAAGGAAAATCCTTCCATGCTCAACTCGGTATGGGGAGATAATTACGGCAACCGCGTCGACCGCTATCTGGCCGCCGTCGCCTATCTCGACGGAATTCATCCTTCGGTGGTGATGTGTCGCGGCTATTACACCCGCACCACCCTTTGGGCCTTGCAGTGGGACGGAACCGATTTGAAAGAGAACTGGTATTTCGACACTTACAATAATGCCTCGTTGAAGTCATACGAGGGGCAGGGCTTCCACAGCATCCGTGTCGGCGATATCGACAGCGACGGCAAGGATGAGATTGTCTATGGCTCCTGTGTGATTGACCACAACGGCAAGGCCTTGTATTCTACCGGCTGGGGCCACGGCGATGCGATTCATCTGAGCGACATCGACCCCGACCTGCCCGGATTGGAAGTCTGGACCTGTCACGAGGATAAGAAGCATGGTTCCAAACTGAGACGGGCCCAAAGCGGCACACAGATTATCGGCATCGATTCCAAGGACGATGTGGGACGTTGCATGATGGCCGACATCGATCCCGACAACCGTGGATGCGAGGTCTGGTCGTCCCGTACCGGCGGCATCCTGTCGTGTCAGGGTAAGGTGATTACGTCATCCACTTCCGGCGTTTCGATGAATATGGCCTGCTGGTGGGACGGCGCTCTCAACCGTTGTCTGCTGGACGGCACCTCCATTTCCCGTTGGAGCCGTTCCGGAACCGTCACGCTTCTGACGGCCGACGGTTGCTTTTCCAACAACGGCACCAAATCCAATCCTTGCCTTCAGGCCGATATTCTGGGCGACTGGCGCGAAGAGGTGATTTGGCGGACATCTGACAACAAGGCGGTCCGTGTCTATGTCACCGGCATCCCGACCGCTTACCGTTTCCATTGTTTCATGCAGGAGCCGGTGTACCGTATCAGTGTGGCCACCGAGAATGTGGCCTACAACCAGCCGACGCAGCCCGGATTCTATTTCGGCAGCGACCTTCCGGAGATTTTCACGCAGAAGGAATATGTGGCTGAAGGTGCCGAACTGACGCTCAATCCACCTTTTGAGCATGCGCTTGCCTGGCAATGGTCCACGGGCGACAGCACACGCAAGGTGACGCTCACACCCTCGAAAATCGGAGCGGAATCGGCGACGGTCCGCTTGACGATGAACTATCGGGGCAGTCTTTTCACCGACAGCGTCCGGGTCTCTTTCCCGAAATCGGAGATGAAAACGTCATCGGCTCCCGAAGCGACTTTCTTCCCGACCCGGATGAAGGACCGTCTGGACTATCATCTGTCCGTTTTGTCCGAACCTTTGGATGGCCGCTTCTACAACCTTGCCGGACAACTTTGCCTGACACGGCGGCTGGAGGGAAACTGCGGGAGTCTGGATGTCTCTTCCTTACCTCCCGGGATGTATTTCCTGAAATGGGGCAGCGGTGCGGAACAAAGGACACAGCGGCTTATTAAAGAATGAATCATACAAACAGGAATATTTTCCAATTAACCTTTTTTATTAACTTTAAAATTTTCATTATGAAAAGAAATCAACTCTCTTTGAAAGCCTTTGCGCTTACAATGGTGATGGGATTCGTTTCGCTGGGAATTTTCGCACAGGATCTGAAACCTTATCCCGTGTATTTCAGCCTCGGCGATTATCCCGAGTTCAAAAGCCTCGCCGGTTGGCGTAATCCTGCCGCCGATGGTAAGACTCTCAGCCGCGACTTGGCTCCCAGTTTCCAGTGGACCTCTGACGGCGCCGATTGGAACGGTGATGCAGTGAGCAACTGTAAATCCGTTGTTTATCGTGTCACTTCTGATTTTATCAGCAACAACAGCAAGCAGAGTGCCGCCCGTACGGCTTACGGCGACTTCGTAAGCATCACTTCGGCTTACAACCGTATGCGTCAGCTGACGGTCAACATGCCTTGGGTCAACCCCGGTACCTATCGCATTTATGTCGGTATCCTTGAAACTCAGACGGGTGGCAACGCTGGCCGTAACTGTGCTTTGGAGCCCGCTTTGTTCGATGGTGACACCATTTTCACCATTCCGGCCGATGAGTTGTATGCCAATAAAATCGGTGTCAATGGTAAGGGTATTGCCGCGGGTGGTTTCAGCGCTCCTCAGATTGACTACATCGTATCTACCGACAAGTCTTATTCGACCACGGGTTTCTATCTCGGTCAGGTGGAAGTCAAGGAAGCCGGTATCCACAAATTGACTATCCGCATCAGCAACGACGGTGGTCTGGATCTGGGTTACGATATGGTCATGATGGTCCCTGTAACGGCCGAAGACAACGATGCCGATTATGAATTCCCGAAATTCGATGTCGGTGGCAATGTTTATCTGAACGCTGCTTATCCTTACACTGCCTACACGGGTGCCAAGAACGTCTATGCCGCTGAATCGATTGACTCCTCGAAGATCATCGAAGCCGCTGGCGAATCCATGGGCGTGCTTCCTTTCCAGGTCGGCGATCCTACGGCTTACACGACCTACAGCGTCAAGTTGAACGCCGGTGCTTATTTCGCCGGTCAGACGGTAGCCGTTCTCCGTGCAGAAGACAACTGGACCCGTATGTTCACCGGCAAAGTCGGTGCTGACGGTTCGGTGACGGCCCAACTTCCCGCCGGTTCTTACTACTGCGAACTCAACAACGTCAACTACATCGGCGAAGCCTTCACGGTTGCCGCTGCTGGCGATGTATTCGTCGGTACGCTTACCGGTAAGCTTTCCGTTAAGTACGGTGCCGATGCCTGGTATGCCGGCAAGAGCTTCAAGGTTTATTCGGGTGACGGTGTGACCTGTATCTACGACTTGGCTATCGGTAATGACGGTGCTCTGCCCGTTATGGAACTTCCGTTGGGTGATTATCTGTTTGTTGTCGGTGAAGATGCCGCTGCCGGAACCTATTTCGACAAAGAAAGCTTCAGCATTGTTGACGAATCGACCGTTTCTTACGACTTCGCCAAGACCAACTACAATGTCAGCATCGCTGCCGGTAATGACGCTTTCGTCTCGGGTGCCAAGGAATTCCAGATTTTCCGTACTTCCAATCCTGCCGCT
>JAZRWU010000257.1:0-2448 GCA_045599885.1 Bacteroidales bacterium
GTGAACTCGTGGATATCGCTTCCGAACTGGGCGTATTGCGCAAGAGCGGCTCCTGGTATTCCTATAACGATACCAAGTTGGCTCAAGGACGTGAGGCCGCCAAAGACTGCATGCGTGACAATCCCGAACTGGCCGAGGAAATCGAACAGAAGATATACGAGGCTTTGCGTAACAAAGAATAATCCATCCTATCCCCATGGCAGAGAACAAAGATCCGCTGGAATACGATGACGAAGCCGCCATCGCGTTCATACAAAAACAGATACCCCAGGAAATGCAAGGCCGTCTCAAAGACGATGACTATTATTATCTTCTGGATACCATCTACGATTATTACGACAAAAAAGGATTTCTGAAAGACGATGAGGAGACCGTCGATATCGATTTGGATGAATTGAGTGATTTCGTCTATAAGGCGGCTGTCAAGGAGATGCAGATCAGCCGCGAGGAAGTCGGTTTCTTCGTCGATGCTGAAATCGCCTATTGCGATACATTGGGAGTCTTTGACGATTGAGACATATTCTGACTGAAAAAGTCTTGCAGGGCCAGGGCGCAGGCTTCTTCGTCCGGTCCTTCCACTTCAAGGGTGACTGAAGTGCCGTATCGGATGCCCATGGTCATCAATGCCAGCAACTTGGTGGCATCGGCTGTTTTTCCGTTGGCCGTAAGTGTGATGTGGCTCTGCCAATTGCGGGCCTCTTTGACTAACATGCCGGCAGGACGGGCGTGAAGTCCGCTTTCGTCGTGAATGGTGTATTCGAATCTTTTCATATCATTGGACTTTGGAAAGATTTTTGGTGGCGCAGGCTTGTCGCATCACTTCTTCAAGCCGGTCGCCTAAGGTGGAGGATATACTTGCCGCCACAGCACCTTCGGCGATAGGGCAGTCGGCCATGAGCACATCGGTTCGGCCCAGTTCTTCCAATACCATTTCGGTGGTCAGGACGGCACTTCCCATATCCGTCAGAACCAACACGCCGTCTTCCCCGTAAACCGAGTCAATGGCGGCTTTTATTTTCCGGCAACTGGTTCCATAACCGCCGTCATCGTCGCCTCCCGCAGTCGCCATAGGGCAGGTCGGCGCCATCATCCGACAGAGATCGGTTACGCCATCGGCCAGTTTTTCGCTGTGAGAGACTATCACTATGCCGACCATATTCTTACACTGCTTGGCATACGGTTTCCAATAGAAAAGCGAAGGAGGTGGCTCCCGGGTCCTGATGGCCGATGCTGCGTTCTCCGATATAACTGGCCCGTCCTTTGGTGGCTGGGATGCATTTGGTGTGTTCCACACCCTCCCAAGCCGCCGATACGCCGGCTTTCAGGATGTCAAGGCAGGCGATGCCGGCTTCAGAGGCTTTCAGCATGGCTTCGTAGGCCGGAATCATGGCATCCAGCATGGTCTTTTCACCATAAACCGCCTTGCCGCGCATCATCACGCCTTCGATGGCAGCTTTCATGCAGTCCAGAAGGTCGGGCATCCCCATTTCGGTTTTCCCCGACAGGAGTGCACCGCATTTCATAAAGGCTGTGCCGTAAAGCGGCCCTGCAGAGCCTCCTACGGCCGATACCAGAGTCATGCCGACAGTTTTCAATAGCCCTCCCATGTCCGGGAAGACCATAGTCTCCAGCTTCTGTTGTACCGCCGCAAATCCTCGGGCCATGTTGATGCCGTGATCGCCGTCGGCAATGGCATTGTCCAAGTCCGTCAGAAAAACTTTCTCGGATTCCATCTTCCGGCTCATTTCAGCCAGGACTCCTGTCAGTTTTGTCGCGTCCATATCAGATTTTGAAAGCCGGAGTGTCGGCGGGAGCATCCAACAGAGCTTTGGTCTGATTATCCAATTTCAACAGTGTAATGGAAAATCCTTCCTGCTCCAGAGATGTCATGTAATTGCCCACCAGACTTTTGTGAATTCCGATACCTTGGGCGCTGAGTACATCGTAAACGTGATTGTGTATGATGTAAAGCTCCATCAGGGGAGTGCCGCCCGAGCCATTGACCATAAGAGCGACTTCGCTGTCGCTGTAATCCAAATCCGATAGAATCCGTTCGAGAAGAATGTCGCAAATCTCATCGGCGGTTCTCAGTTTGTCTTTATATGTTCCAGGCTCTCCGTGAATGCCGATACCGACTTCCATTTCATCTTCTGCCAGCATGAAACCAGGTTTGCCGGCCGCAGGAATGGTACTTGGGTTGATGGCAACGCCCATCGTCCGGACATTGGCCACCACTTTCTCCGCCACGGCTTTCACTTCTTCCAGACTGGCTCCTGTTTCGGCCATGGCACCGGCGATTTTGTGGACAAGAACAGTTCCGGCCACTCCTCGTCTGCCTACGGTATAAAGACTGTTGAGCACAGCCACATCGTCGTTGGTGACCACCTGGTCGGTTTGGATGCCTTCCATCTGAGCCATTTCGGCTGCCATCTCGAAATTCATAATGTC
>JAZRWU010000258.1:0-1529 GCA_045599885.1 Bacteroidales bacterium
TTCGGCGGGCAGGTCGAAATCGCCGTACACCCATTGCTTGGCACCTTCCAACACGATAGTTCCCAGAGTGGTCCAATGTCGGTCATCAAGCGAGTATTGGCAAATCTGAGTGGTGTAGGCCAGATAATTGTAGAGCAGGGCGGCCGAGATGTGAAGATGGCTGAAATGGGAGGCGTTGACGTTGATCTGATAATAATAGTTCTCTGTGATGCCTTTCCAGCAGACGGCGGCTGGCTTGCCTTCGTATCCGCTGGCCGCTTCCTGCGACTTGTCCAGCCAGGAGCTGCTGCTGCCGTCCTCCTTCCGCATCACCAGGGCGGCGGCATCGTTGCCTTCACTGAAGAAATCGGCTTTACGGCCGGAATTGCCTTTGAGCCAGAAATCCCAGCCGGCCACATAATCGGCTGAAACATAACTGGCTGTGAGGCTCTGGTCGCGGTTCATCAGCACACGGGTTTCGGATGAGGTCTCACCCGTATCCCAACCGATGAAGTAGAGAACGGCGTTGGAAGTGGCGGTGAGGCAGACATCCGTATTTTCCTCGTACCAGCATTTTCCGTCTTTCATCACCGGAGCCGGCGACCATTCCACCATATAATCGGCGGCACCGCCTTCTATGTCCAGATGGAGGCTGTGGAGGGGAATGCTTTCGTAGCATGCAGTCAATTCAGTGTCGGCCTGAATGACGAAACGGTAATCCTCTTCAGTCGATATCACTTGACCTTGAGCATTTTCCCAATGGACAAAACGGTAGCCGAATCTCCGGTTCTGCTGGAGGGTGATTTCTGTGCCGGCATCGAAAACCTGGCCGTAAGGTATGACGGTCAAATCGGCGGCATTCTCCGGCATAGTGTTGATTTTCAGCGAGTATACGGGAATGTCTGCGATTTCTCCATCGACTTTTCCCTCGATGACGATGTCCCTGAACCCCACCTGTTTGGTGTTGCCGAGGCTGTAGAGGTTGATGAGCAGGGCGCATTCGCCTTCGGAAGCCTTGGTCAAGATATCGCTGTTGAAATCGGTGTAATTGGGTGAGCCGTTGTCCCGGTTGGGATTGATGCCTTGCTGCAGGCTGACGGTGCTGCCGTCCGAATTGAGCCAGCGGACATCCAGCAAGCCTCCGTCGGTCCCGAAACGGGTGCTCTGAAAATGGATTTTCGTGGGTGTGAAGCGTATGCCGGTCTTCGTCTTGAGGACAAATCGGATCAGATTTCCGTCGTTGGCGCTTTTCTCGTTGGCGTTCAGGGGCTGGAAGGCCGTCTGGGCCTGTCCGTTGACGGTTTTGGTGCCGAACCAGCTCAAATTGGAGCCGACACTGACATAGCTGCTCTGAAAACAGTCGGAGGGTTCGAGAAGGGCCGTTTGGCCTTCTTTGCCCGTATCGAAGCGAAAAGTGACTTTAGCAGGCTCATTTTCAATGGCATGGACACAAAGTGAAAGGCTCGCGCTGAGGATGGCTGTCCCCAGAAGACGAAGGAAGTCCGTTTTCATAGATGTATGGATTTGAAGTGTATTGATAAATTATTTCA
>JAZRWU010000259.1:0-6290 GCA_045599885.1 Bacteroidales bacterium
TCCCGAAACGCCGCGGGCGGCTGAGGAAATAATAACAGCCGGTATTCACCAGCTGGTATACGAAACGCGTCTTGTCCACGTAGGCGTAGCCGTCCTTGCGGAGCATTTCAAAATCCTGCTTGCCGATGGGCATCTTCTTCAACAGCTGTTCCATGATACAAAGTTTTAGGCAGATATAACGCAGGCTGCCGGCGGTTTATTGCACACTGAGTTCAATGAACAATTGTTTTTCCATGCGTATACAGACAACGGAGAAAACAATCGGCTTAACATTATCGCCCAAGCAGGAACAGATGCGTTCGGTACCGTTGTAGCAGACACTGCACGTAAAACTCGTTACTTTTCATGTAGTTGAATTACAAAAACGCAAAGGTGCTTGAAATCCAGATACAGATACCGCTCAGACACGCCTTCTCAACATATATTTACGTACAATATTCAATGCACAACGGTTACGCATTGCAGTTAATTATTTCACCACACTCAGCACTTCCTCTCCTTCCGGTGTGCGGACCAGCAGAAAATAATTTCCCTGAGGATATGCAGCCAAATTCACAGACACCGAAGTGCCTGCAAAAACCTGTCGGCCGAGCAGGCGGCCCGTTTCATCATAAAGATAAAGTTCTGCGCCTGCCGCTTCTCCTTCGGAAAGTTCCACGTTCAGCTGCTCCGAAACAGGATTCGGATAACAACGGAAATGCGTCCGGCGGGTTTCACTCACCCCGACATCACCTTTCAAAAGGTGATAGGCTTTCTCGTAATCCGGTATGCCATACCCCATCTGGGCACTCCACTTCCTGTTGTACAAATGGGCGCTCTGACGGATGGCCTGCATCACTTCGATGGCAGTCTTCCCGGGAAAAGCCTGCCACAGGCAAGCCGTCAGCCCCGCATTCATCGGCGAAGCATAAGACGTTCCGTTTCCATGGGAAACCTTCCCCCTGCTGTTGCAATAGGCGGTTCCCTTTCCAATGGAAATGATATCCGGCTTCATCCAATACTCATTACCGCGCGAGCTGAAAGAAGCCACGGCCGAATCGGTATCCATGGCTGCAATACACAGTGCGGAAGGAGCATCGGAAGGAATACCGAAAAAAATCCAGGTTTTCGCGCCTTCATTGCCGGCGGCTACATTGACAATACAGCCCTTGTGTGTCAGGCGTTCGGCGGCAATGGAGGCTACACTGTGCTTGCCGTCCAGATCATACCAGGTATGCCGCTGCGCTTCCTTGTCGAAAACCGTATACCCTAAAGATGCATTCACGACATCGGAACCTATGCTGTCCGCATACTCGGCGGCGGCTGTAAAATAATATTCTTCGAGACGGTCTTCATAACGGCTCGTTTCCGAACGCAAAAGCACATATTCGGCATCGGGTGCACTGCCCACAAAAGTATAGGGTTCGTTCACGCCCATGATGGAAAGTACGTTTTGTCCGTGATCCTGCGTCACGGCATAGAAAGCTGTGGTATCGTCATCAAAAGCCATATAACCCTTGAGCCGGCCTGACGCTTTCATGGAGGCATACCTCTCCGAAGAATCCACACCGTAAAAACCGCCGTCAATCACGGTCACCAGCATGTCCTTCCCTGTATACTGCATTCGATGCAGGAAAAGGCCGTTCAGGCAACTGATCTGCAAGGCAGACGCCCCCCAATACTCCACGGGTATCGTTTGGTCGTACACATGTGTTTCCGGCAGACTGCTGCTTTCACTGGAAATTCCGCCCTGGGAAGCCTCCGCAAACCAGGCAGCATATACGGAATCCGGCAACTGATGCAAGGCATAAACGTCCTTTACCCAGGATATGGCACGGATACGCTCCCGCAGTGAATCGTTCAGCACATTGCTGTCCCTGGTTCCAAGCACGGCATAGTTAAACCATTTGGACTTCGCCAGCACCTTGCAGGCGGGATGCAGACGGGAAAGACTGTCCGCATACGCCCTGCAGATGGGCAGATCCGCTTCTGTAACGGGAATATGGAAACGCTGCCGCTTCTCCACGGCACGCGGAGAAAGGAATTCCAAGGGTCTGTCCGGCGAATACGCCACGGTGTCTTTGTCCTTCAACAAGACTACCCAAGCGTCCGGAGCCTGAGCATAAGTACAGGCAAACAGGAAAAAAAGTATACAGACTATACTCAGACGCTTCATGCTATCTGAATTTTAATCCAATGCAGGAAAGCGCATTGCTGAAATACAGCGCAGCAAAAACAGCAGCTAAAAAGAGCAGCACATAAAGTATTTTTTGCCAGAGCGGCATGCCTTTCTTGGCGAAAGGATCGGTCAGCGTCGGGAAGGATGCCATTTTGGTCAGCGTGGGTCCGAACACGATGTTCACCAGAATCTTCGCGTTCACCGCCCAGCCGTTGGCATTCAGTATCGGTGCCAGGTCACGCTTGCGCAGTTTCATCCAGGCCAGCAGCATGGAAGGACCGGAAATCACCAGCATGATGCCGATGATGACGCCGATTATCTGGAACCATTTCAGTTTCAAAAAATTGGTAAACAATTCCAGCAGAAAACCGCAGATGGTCCCCAACGCCATGCCCAAGACGGCGAAAAGACCGAGGAACTTGCTGACATCAAAGGCAGATTTTGGCTTTTCTGCTGCAGCAGCGGCGGTAGATGCCTCCGGATTTTCGGTTTTTTCCGAAAGCTGCGTGCCCGCGTTGGATATTTTGGAAGACATATCGGTCGTCATCTTGCTGTCCTTGTCGGAAGCGAACTTGCCGATCTGTTCGTTGATGAAGCGTCCGAACTTGCGGTAGGGCGACCAGAAAGCCTGGCGCACGCTGATGGGATTGTCGATGATCTTGATGACCGTGGCGTCCCAGTCAAGTCCCTTGCGGTCGTAGAAGACGGCGTTCTTGCCTTCGCGCAGGTCGGCCACGTCGCCGTCGGTCATGGCCGCGACGATGGTCATCTTCTCGTTCTTTACCTTGGAAGTACAATCGCAGTATATCAGATACATGCCGCTCAGGTCGGCCATGAGGTTCTGCTTGGCCATGTCCGTCACCTTCAGGCATAGGTCGCAGCTGCGCTGGTCGATGAAGAGCGTACCGGCCTGGAAAACTGCCTTCACCCCTTTGTCCCTGCAATAGAAATCGTTCAGCGTGATGAAGTTTTTCAGCAGGGTATAGAAATCGCGGTAGCAGTGGAGCAGCCTGTCCACGTTCTGTATCTCGTTCGCCTCCGCTTCCAGCTGCTTGTCCTGCGCCATCAGTCCGCGCAGGGCCGCCTGGTTTTCCGCATCCAGGGACTGTTCCACGAGTGCGGCATCCAAAGCTTCGATGCCTTCCCCTTTCTTGGCATTCTTCCAGTCCTCGAAGGGTTTCAGCCTTGCCTTGACCTGCTGCCAGTCCGCTTCGGCCAGCACGTCGGCATCCGGAAAATCCACATCGAGCACCAGGCTCTTCAGCGCGGTGAAACGGGCTTCCCAGGCCGGATTCAATCCGCCTTTCAGGGGAAGCGTGCCGTCCTTGTGCACGCGGGCCAGAGGATAGGAAGCCACTTCGTCCAGACAGGAAGTCAGATTCTTTTCGGCTATGCCTTCCAGACGGGCCAAAGAAACATCTAAAGTAGGAACGGCATCCTCATTGAAAGAGGCAAAACGGCAACGCAGAAAATAATCATCGATTTTTTCACGCAAGGCTTCGAAAGCGGCAAAGGCATCCGCAGTCTTTTCTCCGTAGGGCATCACCTCCTCCTTGCCGGCCGTTTTCCAGTCGGTGAATTCCCTGCAGTGGGTAAAGAAGGCTTCCAGCTGTTCCTCGTTGACTCCGGGTTCCCCGCTGCGGTCGACCGTCGTGCCTTCCACCTGCATACAGGCTTCCACCAAGGCTTTCAGCGCATCGTTCTCACAGGTCTGCCCGGTGATGACGCCGTCTCCGTTGAAACGGGTCTTGGAGAAAATAGCCAGGATGTCGGCCGTATCGCCGACCGATATTTCCTCGCCTTCCCGACCCAGGTTGTCCAGGATCTGACGGGCGGAATTGTAGAGTTTGCGGCCGTCCTCGTTTTCCTGACAGATGGCCGACAACGGAAGATGGTCTTCCTGCTTCAGCAGGTCGTCGGGATTCTTCAATACGGCCGTCAGCCAGCGGGCGGTGTCCAGCACCTCGTTGACGCGGATCTTGCCGTCCTTGTCGGCATCCATGAGCTGCAGGCTCCGTTCGTCGATTTCCAGACCCTTGACCGGACAGCTCAGCACCGTCCAGAGTTTCTGGTCCAGTTCGTCCAGATGGGCAATGTCCGCTCCTTTTTCTATGCTCACGCGGGTGGTTCCGCCCACGCTGATGAATTTCCACTCGTATGCAGTCTTTCCTGTCGCTGCATTCAACACTTTTTTTACTTTAGATGTCATGATTGAGGTATGTTTGTTCAGCTGTTGTTTTTCTTCAATTCTTCCACGAAGCGGTCGATGCGCTGCATCTCGGCCGGAATGTCGATTCCCTGCGGACAGTGCGAGAGACAGGCACCGCAGCGGATGCAGTGGTCGGCCTGACGGAGACGGGGCACCCTACGGTCGTATCCCAGCAGGAAATTCCGCCGGGCTTCCCTGTAGGATGCGCTTCCCTGGTCCGCCACCACGTTCCCCTCCCGGAGGCATTTGTTGTAATGGGTGAAGATTTCCGGAATGTCCAGACCGTACGGACAGGGCATGCAGTAGGCGCAGTGCGTGCATCCCACCTCTGGGAAACGGGCGAATACGGTCGCGATATCCGAGAGCATGGCCAGTTCGTCTTCATTCAGCGGACGGTGAGGTGAAAAGGTACGCAGGTTGTCCTGCAGATGTTCCATGTAGGTCATGCCGCTCAGCACCGAAAGTATGCGCGGCTGGTTGGCGGCGAAACGGAAGGCCCACGAGGCCACCGAGGCCTGCGGGTCTCGCGCCTTCATCTGCTGCACGGCATAGGGACCGACATCGGCGAGACGTCCGCCCAGCAAGGGTTCCATCACAAAGACGGGAATGTCCCGTTTGGCGAGTTCGCCGTACAGGTATTCGGAATTGGTGTTCCGGGGATTCACTTCCTTGGCATGTTTCCAGTCCACATAATTGTGCTGTATCAGCACGACGTCCCAGTGGTAGCGGTCGTGTTCGGCCAGCAGTCGGTCGAACACTTCCACGTCACCGTGATGGGAAAAGCCCAGGTTGCGGATGCGTCCGGCTGCCCTTTCTTCCAGCAGGAAATCCAGCAGTCCGTTTTCAATGAAGCGTTTTTCAAAGGCTTCCATCCCGCTCAATTCGTTGCCAGCGGCATCCTTGGTCGGCATGCCGCAGCAATGCAGCAGCAGATAATCGAAATAATCCGTACGCAGCATCTGCATCGAATGGCGGTATATTTCCTTGGAGGCCTCCAGGCTCCAGGTCTCGGGCGTGAAATTAGAGAGTTTGGTGGAAAGGTAATAGCTGTCCCGCGGATAGGCGGAAAGTACCTCGCCCATCACCTCTTCCGAACGTCCTTTGCAGTACGGGGGCGCCGTATCCACCAGGTTCAGTCCGTGCGCGAAGGCGTAGGCGATGTGTGCCTTTACCTCTTCTTTATCGATTTCGCCGTCTCCCTTGGGATCTCCTCCGCCCGCAACCGGCAGCCTCATGCTTCCGTAACCGAGCAGCGAGACCTTGTCTCCCTTGTTGTTGATCCGGTAAGTCATTTTTCCTTCGGGAACCTCGCCCAAAGCGGCACCTTCAACGGATTCGGGCTTCGTACGGCCACAGGCCGATGCCACGGCCGCCGCCGCGACGGCGCTGCCGCCCACTTTCAAGAACTGCCGGCGCGAAAGCAGGCTGTTTTCCGAAGCGGGCCGCTCCTTCGTCTGTTTCTGTCTTTTCATAGATCACTTCTGTATTAAATGTTTTTCGATAGACGGTGTCCTTCCACGTATACGGCACTGAACGGACGGGCCGGACAATAATATTCACAGGCACCGCAGGCAATGCAGGCCGCCGTATCAATGGCGGGGACCGCCAGGCCGAAGCCCTTTTCCGGACGGACCAGCTGTATGGCACCCGTCGGGCAGTGCGAAACGCAGGCTTCGCAATGCACTCCATCGCGGCGTACCAGGCAGTTCTTTTCTATCCAGACGGCATGTCCCGTCTGGATGGACGTTTTTTCCTCCACTGTCACGGGCAGTATGGCACCCGCCGGACAGACTTCCGAACAGCGGGTACATTCCGGACGGCAATAACCTTTTTCAAAGGACATTTCCGGCTGCATCAGACGCGGCAAGTCGGAAGAGGGACGCAGTACCTGGTTGGGACAGGCCGAGACGCAGAGCTGGCAGG
>JAZRWU010000260.1:0-2145 GCA_045599885.1 Bacteroidales bacterium
GATTCGCCGGGGCGATAGGCTCCGATACTGCTGTAACGCGGACCCGATTTCGTGTATATACGGCCATCGGGATTGAAGCTGACACGGATAGAGGGCTGACCTTTGCCATCTTGAATCTCCACCTGAAGTTCGCCGAAGTCGTTCTGTTCGGGAAGCACCTCAAATTCTACGCTGAAAGAGGCTTCGGCCGGGAAAATCTTCTCGGCTTTGGCGAAATCGAAAGGATCTTTATCGCGGAGCACCAGGGCTTTTTTACCCTGAGCATCTTTCTCCAAACGGGTGGAAGCCCAAACCAAATCGTAGGTATTCCACCAATCCAATTCGTGACCTTCGGCCATATCGTTGAACACATCGCTGCCATGAGCGGCCGAGACGCAAGTCACCGGAACCGGAACCGAGCTGACCCAGATGTCTTCTTTATTCATACTGTACGTCAGCCAGATTTTGCCGTCCTCGGGATTGCCGTTGTTTTCCTGAATACCCCGGACATATTGCGGACCACGGCCCTTGTAGTCGCCACCATAACGCAAAGGCGATATTTCACCGTGAATCAACATCAGATCCTTGTATTCCAAACCATCGTCCGAAGTGGAGACAGCCAGCGGCCAACGGTATTCCGAAGGATTATAGACCGTAGCGAAACGGCCGTCCGAAGTGCGTTGTCCCCAAATCTTGGCATTGCTGTTGACAAAACCCAACGCACGGCTCACCGGCGTGTACCAAGTCTTTCCCTCATCGTGACTGATGGAAGTCAGCGCATGTTTCCAAAGGCAGACCACATCACCGTTGTCAAGATGATAATAACTGAAGGCTTTGTACGGATTGGAAAGCGGGATGATAGGATCGTTGCGGTCGGCCTCCTCCACCATCTGCATCGTATAGAGCGGATTGCTCAGAATCTCATCGCAGGCGGCGACAAACTTCTTGTCCTTGGCTTTCTTGTAGAAAGGATATTGGCACGGATAAGCATTTTTGCCGGCGATTTCCGGATTGAACAGATGGCCGTAGCGCAGCATGTAAATCGGGCCGAAACTGCCGTCTGCCTTTATCTCGCGGACCACACGGCCCACACCGTTGCCGTCAAGCGGTTCATCCTTATAATACAGAGAAACCCCATAGAAACCCAAGGCCAGCAGCTTGCCCGATTTGGGCGAGACATAGAAACCGACACGCTGGTGCATGACCGCCGTGGTGGTGTCGCCCGTCACTTTCGGACTTTGGGGATTCTTCTGATAACCTTCGGGAAGAACGTATTCAGGGAAAATCACCTCCGGCTTGGACCAGTTTTTTCCGTCTTTGGAGGTGATAAGCAAGGTATGACCGGGAGCCACATGCTCACTGACGGGATTGCTCAGATATTCCACATAGAATGTCTGGTTCCAATAGGCAATCATCGGAGCATGGTTGTAGGTCCAGCCATAGCCGTCGGCTGTCTCGGGCATTTCCCGATTAGCCCTCATAATTTGCTGATTATGCACACCGATAACCGGTTTGAGCTGACCGTCATGATAATCCACGTTAGACATGGTCGTTCCCGTGTAGTGAATCAGATCTTTGGCGGGATCAAGCGTCTGGGCCGTCGTCGGGATGCCGGCGCTCAAAAGGGCCAGAAGGCCAAGTGATAACAGTTTATGTTTCATAGAATAATGCAGTAACGATGATACTACTTATTAAGCCAGAGAACCGCATCGGCATGGGTCCGGAATACCTGACCGGCCTGAACCTTGAAGGCATCACCCTGCTGTCGGCCACTGCGCCGGTCAATCCAACAGGCCGTGAATTCTCCGTTTTCGCCACTGAGGTCAACGGAAACCGTATCGGTCAAAGGATAAACGATGTAGCATTTGCCAGGTGCGGCCAAAACCCAAGTGTCCGTCGAAGCACCCGGTTGGGGCTGGCAAAGAGCGGCATCGTGCAGGAAATCCTCAGGCAAGCCGTCAGGCAGGGAGCACAGTGAGGCACCGGCCATGAAAGCGGGCCAGGCGTTCATGGTCTGTACGGAATACATCACGGCTTTGTCGGGATATGCCTGACGGTATTTCAGCACATCGGCATATATCTGACGTTCACCGGGAGTACCGGGTTTGTAAATGCGCTCAAACTGACGCGGAGCCAGATTCAAACCTCCGTCGGGGGCATAGAGCT
>JAZRWU010000261.1:0-8289 GCA_045599885.1 Bacteroidales bacterium
CCCTTGAACATCAGATGCTCAAAATAGTGGGCAAGACCTGTTGTCTCAGCCGGATCGTTCTTACCGCCCGCGCGGACGGCGATATAAGTCTGGATTCGGGGTTTGTCCTTATTGACAGACATATACACTTTCAATCCGTTATCCAAAGTGTAGATACGTGCGTTCAAAGGATCGTTCGGGACACTTTCATACTTAGGTTTGCACCCGTTCAGCGAAAAGAGCAATAATGCGGCACAAAGGCCATAGAAAAACTTTTTCATTGTGGTTATTTATTATGATTGTATTGTTTGCGCAATTCTTCCATCGTGCGGAAAATGGTATCCACCTTGGAGTCTTCCACATCGGCATCCATGTTGATGCAGCAGACACCCGTCAGCAGGGGATTGGCGGATTCGGTCACTTTGTCTATAATGATTTTTTCCAACTCGGCATGAGAATAACTGTTCATCTCCACCGGATTCAGACGGATGTTGAAGAATGTCCCGGGCAAAGCCTTTCTCAAAACGGGGACATCGCCGCCCCAACCCAGATCCAGGAAATCGAGATGAGGAAGTTCGGCGTAACATTCGGCATAACGGTGGGGATCTTTGCCGCAATAATGGATTCCATAAGGACGGTATGCGCTCCAACGGACATCTATCGGCTGAAGGAAATCACGATAATTGTCCTCCGAAATCATCGTATGGCTGCATTCCGAATGAATCAGCAAAGGCTGACGGTAGAATCTTGCGGAACGGTTGACCGAAATCGAGGTAGTGCCGGTCAGAGACTTGACATAATTGAAAAAACGCTCGATGACATCGGCGATTTTATTCAGATAAACACGAGTGGAATCCGGATCCAGAATCATGTCCAAAAGAATATTCTCACCCTTCAGATCCATCGCCAGATTCAGGACGCCGCTCCAATTGACATCTCCACAGACATATCCGTATTTCTGCTTCAAGGCCTCAGCCAACGCACTGAGTTTCTTGAATGGCTTGCTTTCAAAAACCTTTTCGACATCCAACTCAAAATCATCGCGGTGGGCGCAAATCACTTGCGGTGCGGCGGCTTCCTCATAGCGGATTTCACAACCCAGCATCTCAGAAAGCAGATATCCGGCGGCGTTGTGGACGGCACCCAACTGAGGCAGATTCTTGTCACGGTCGGTTCCCAAACCCCAACGGCCGAAACGGTCGTACAGGACTTGCTCCATCTTCCGCTCATCCTCCACTCTTCTGAGGGGATTGTAAAAGAAGTCTTCATCGAAAACAATGCCGGCGTGACGGTTCCACCAAGAGGGATGAAATACGATTTCAACGGGGAGAATCTCCCCACACGATGCGAAACTGATGTTTGAATTTGTATTATCCATTTATATCCGAATTATAATAGGTCAAAGAATTTCCTTATAAGAAGCAAAAATACAGTTATTTTTCAGTATCAGACAAATTATCACTCATGTTATTGAACACAACTTGATTTAGCAGGCATTTTTTCGTTACTTTGCATCCGAATATACAGAGGTCCGCTGTCCGTTGGCACGACAATGGATAAAACAAATTCTTGAAATCGTATGGTATTTGACGATCTTGACTTGGAAGATGATATTCTGGATGGTCTTTGGGCAATGAACTTCAAAGATTGCACTCCCATTCAGGAAAAAGCCATTCCTTTACTTCTGGAAGGAAAAGATCTGATCGGCTGCGCTCAAACCGGAACAGGAAAAACAGCTGCCTATCTTCTTCCCATTCTGAACGGGCTCGTGTCGGACAAGCCTCAGGAAGACGCCATTCACGCCGTAATCATGGTGCCGACGAGAGAACTGGCACAACAAATCGACCAACAGGTTCAAGGATTCGCCTACTACGTTTCTGTTTCGTCCGTTGCCATTTATGGCGGTAACGACGGACTGATATGGGAACAGCAGAAAAAAGGCATTGACGCCGGTGCCGACATCATCATCGCCACCCCGGGAAGACTGCTTTCATATATCAAATTGGGGCTGATTGATCTGACTCACGTCCGTTATTTCGTCCTCGACGAGGCGGACAGGATGTTGGATATGGGATTTGTCGATGACATCATGCAGGTGATGGCCGAACTGCCCAAAAGGAGACAGAATATGCTGTTCTCGGCCACTATGCCTCCCAAAATTCGGGATTTGGCCAAAAGGATGATGTCGGGGCCCGTCGAAGTCAGGCTTTCCGTCTCCAAACCCAACGAAAACATCCATCAGCAGGCTTTTGTCTGTTTCGAAATTCAGAAACCGGCTCTTGTCAAACACTTGCTCAAAGACATTACCGAAAAAGAGAAAGTACTCATTTTCGCATCGTCCAAAATCAAAGTCAAGGAGGTATCGCGTATTCTGCAACAACTCAAACTGCATGTCATCGAGATGCATTCCGATTTGAACCAGGCAGTACGCGAGGACGTCATGTACCGCTTCAAGACCGGGCAGAACAATATTCTTGTCGCCACCGACATTGTGTCGCGCGGCATCGATATTGACGATATCGCTTTAGTAATCAATTACGATGTACCGCACGATCCGGAAGATTATGTCCACCGCATCGGAAGGACGGCAAGAGCCGGAGAAAGCGGAAAAGCCGCTACGTTCATCTCGGAGGATGACCAATTGAAATTTGCCGTGATAGAGGATTTTCTGGAGAAAGAGATTGAAAAAGCCCCCGTGCCGGAAGAACTCGGCGAGACTCCTGTCTATCATCCGCACCGGAGCAGCCATCGGCATTCACGAAAGAAGCCACATCAGGGTAATCCCACCAAGTCCCAGCATCCGAAATCCGGCTCACGGAAATCACATTCAAAAAGAAAAACTACCGATAAAAAGGGAGAAAACAAGGGAACAGAGAAAGAGAATAAATGAAAACACAAAGCGGTCAACCGAAGTTATGGAACAGCAACTACATCAAGGCTTGGACATCCAACTTCATGCTGTTCTTCTCTTTTATGCTGCTTACGCCTCTCTTGCCCATTTATTTGAGCGACACGTTTCAGGCGGATAAACAGATGATAGGTCTGGTGTTGAGTGGATACACTCTCACCGCACTGATTATCAGACCATTCAGCGGGTATATGGCGGACAGTTTCCCCAGAAAAACGGTTCTTCTGATTTGTTATGCCGCTTTCTTCGTTCTGTTTTCAGGATATTTATTCGCTCAATCGCTCGTCCTTTTCGCCGTGGTCAGGACCCTGCACGGAGCTCCTTTCGGCGCCACCACCGTATGCAACAGCACCGTAGCCATTGATGTCCTCCCTTCAGAAAGGCGGAACGAGGGAATCGGCTATTACGGTTTGAGCAACAATCTCGCCACGGCGATTGCTCCGACTTTGGCTATTGTCATTTATCAGTCGTGCCACAATTATCAAGTACTGTTCACGCTTGCCTTGATTTTCGCCGCCATAGGTTTTGTCATCGATTCGACCATCCAACTGCCCCGACGGGAACTCAACAAAGAGAAAAGAGCCGTATCGCTCGACCGGTTTTTTTTGCTGAAAGGTTGGTGCCAAGGCATCGACATTGCCTGTTTCGCCTTCTCGTATGGTGTGATGAGCACTTATATAGCCATTTACGGCAAAGAAGAATTGGGCATCACTGGAGGGACCGGTCTGTTTTTCACTTTGCTGGCAAGCGGTCTGATTCTGTCGAGACTGGTGGGGAGCCGAACGCTCAGACAAGGTAAAATCACCCAAAACGCTTCTCTCGGAATGGTGATTTCCTTATTCGGATACCTGGTTTTCGCCGCCGTGCACAACCGTTTCGGATACTACGCCTCCGCCCTTATCATAGGATTGGGGAACGGCCATATGTATCCCGCTTTTCAGACCATGTTCATCAATCTGGCTCCCAACAGCCAACGCGGCACGGCCAATTCCACTCTTTTGACCTCCTGGGACATCGGCGTTGGCTTGGGAATTCTCTGCGGAGGCTGGATTGCCGAATCGCTTGGATACCATTCAGCTTTCTGGGGTGCCTGGATCATCAACTGTCTGGGGGTTGTTTGGTTCTTCTCTTACGCCCGACGGCATTTCAACCGGAACAAATTGAGATAAACAGCACCCATGTCATACACTATGATCCGCAAGCATATTCTTTGTGCTTTTTTGCTGATTATCAGCATAAATAAAGCACTCCCCGAACCATTTATCTATACCACGCATTTTTCAGGCGAAGATGAGGAGCTGCAAGGACGGTTGACAGGTCTGCTTCAGGATCATAACGGCTTTATCTGGCTTTCTTCGTTCAATGGTCTGGATAAATATGATGGAAACCGTTTCATCAAGTACAAATCGCGGCCAGGAGAGAATTCCGTTCTCCAAAGCAACCGAATCAACAGTATATGGGAAAACAGCGAAGGCAATATATGGTGCCTGACTTCCGATAGATTGTACTTGTTTTCCGTCCAGGAAGAACGTTTCATCGATATTCAAAAAACTATTGAGTCACGGTTCGCCAAAGAAGTGAATGTTTGGACCATATACCCTCTTTCAAACGGAATCAGCTGGGCAATCGGCCTCAATGGAGAATGCCTTCGCTTTCTTGACTCAAATCCCGATGAGCACTGCGAAGTGTTCAATTTCAACACAAGCAGTTTTCTGGATGTTCTTGACATCAAACTCGACCGACACGGTTATGAATGGGTTTTGACACGCAACGGCTTATACCGTTATGACAAAAAAGCCATATTGCTCAAACAACGCTTTGACTTCGCCTTCGAAACGGACAAGTTTTTTTGGCTGGGTGCCAGAAAAAACGCAACGGTCGCTGCCTATTCCTACGGACAGAATGATTTCAAATATATCAATCTGGATGGCGCCAACTACATATACAGCCAAGCCATGAAAGATCATTCGCTGTACTCAGCTACGGACATAGGCGTTTTCGTCACTGATATGGATAACTTTCAGTCCGAACTCATCAGCGATGCAGAGTTAAGGTTTATCAGCGTGGACAGCCGGAATCGGGTGTGGGGTATTTCCGATGAACATATTGCCTTCAGTATCAGTCCGTCAGAAGAATCGTCCGCTTTTGATGATAGGGGGACATCTTGGGATACGAGGCGGTATTCATTGCCCGATGACTTCCAGTTTGACTATTATGATATTTATGTCAAAGAAGATGATTATGGACTAATCTGGCTGGTGTTCAAAGAGACAAGCGACATTCTGCATGTAGATGAGGCATCTTCCCGTTTTATCAGGCCTATCAACTCCCTTCCGAATGGATTGAAATCTCAAAGCGTGTACGAGGACCGGCAAGGACGTCTCTGGTTCCGGAAAGAATCCTCCATTGATTGCATCGAATTACATAATTATCCCATCGGGCACATACACGAGGCCAGCGAGAATAAAGCCAGATCGTTTCTGATGGATGCCGACAGCTGTATCTGGATTGGTGATCAGGGAATGGTTGTCACCATTTTGAACGCCCAAAAGGAATATGTGGGCAATCTTTCAGCCAGCGGAAAAATTGTCAGAGACCGGAATTGCCTTTTCGGGGCTGCGGTTTATTGTATGATGCAAGACTCAAAGGGCAATATATGGATGGGAACCAAAGCCGATGGCGTATTTGTGGCCCATCCCAAACAGAATGGCTATGAACTTACTCATTACGACCATAATGAATCCGACCCTTTCAGTTTGAGTTATTCTTCCGTTTACGATATTAAGGAAGATTCTTTCGGACATATATGGATTGGCAGTTTCGGTGGAGGATTGAATCTGTTTGACAATGGCCGTTTTATCCATTCGCAGAATAATTTGGACTCCAGCAAGGATATGCCCAAAACCATCCGATGCTTGTGTGAGGTGGCGCCCGGCATTTTGATGATAGGTTCAAAAGAAGGGCTTTTTGTGATGGACTGCTCATTCGAACAACCCAATCATATTCGGATGTACGCCAACAAAAAGCATTCGGAAGACATCACCAGTCTGAGCGATAACGACATCATGTCCATTCTGAAACGCAAGAACGGCGAAATCTTTATCTCCACCAACAGCGGAGGTGTCTGTCAGATTGTTTCCGACACTTTATTGTCTGACCATCTTGAGTTTAAATGCTGGAATTCCCAAAGGCTGCTGGAATCGGATATCACATATTCCATCACGGAAGACAAGGATGAGAATCTGTGGATAGTCAGTCCTCAAATGCTTTCACAGATGCGTCTCGACAGTGACACGATTGTTTATGTATATGACGCGACATACTTCCCAAATACGGTTTCTTTTTCAGAGGCTATTCCTTTTGGATTCGGAGAGGAACTCTGGTTTGGTGAGCGGAACAGTGTCATCAACTTGCGCCCAGGCTTGTTCCTTCATCATTCCTATTGTCCTTCCATCGCTTTCACCAATCTTTCAATCAGGAATCAAGTTGTCACAAACAGGCTGAGAAACAACACATTGTATCTTGGAAGCAAAGAACGCACTCTGACAATTCAATTTCTTGCATTGTATTTTGGATCTCAACGGCGTATAAAATACGCATACAAACTGGACGGAATGGATGCCCACTGGAATGAGACTTCAGATAATTCAGTCACCTATGTCAATCTTCCTCCAGGCGAACATACTTTTCATGTGCGTTCTACTGATGCAGACGGTATCTGGATGGATAACGAAAAGGTTATCACCCTGTCAATCAAGCCGACCTTTTTCGAAAGTGTATTCGGAAAAATCTGCCTCTCCGTTCTCGCTTTCATCTTGTTCTCCATCATTATTTTCTTTTTTCAAAGGATTTTCCGCCTGAGACACCGTCTGTCGGTCGAAAAAGAACTCACTGATGCCAAAATACGCTTTTTCACTGACATATCCCACGAATTGAGGACTCCGCTCACCCTGGTGGAAGGTCCTGTGTCGGAAGTACTCTCAGATAATACATTATCCACAGAATCAAGATATTATCTGGAGCTTGTCCAAAAGAATGTCAGACGGATGTTGAATCTGGTCAATCAAATACTCGATTTCAGGAAAATACAGAACCACAAAATGGGGCTGGTGGTTGAGCAATTGGATATCCATCAGCAAATACGATTGATCATGCAGAATTTTCAAGGACTTGCCCAACAACATGACATCGTTTTTTGGCTCGATTGCCCTGATACTCCCATCACTATCTGGGGAGACAGAGATAAAATTGAGAAGATTTTCTTCAACCTGCTCGGCAACGCTTTCAAGTACACCCAAGACCATAAAAGAATCGGAATCAGAATTCAAGAACTGGATAAAGCCATCCGGATTTCCGTTGAAGACGAGGGGTGTGGCATTAAAAAAGAAGACCTGGCCAACTTGTTCCAACGTTTTGAGACCATCGCCAAAGACAATTTGTTCAAACCTTCTTCCGGCATCGGTTTGGCCTTAGTCAAACAACTTGTTGATTTGCACCATGGCACTATCGAAACTCAAAGTACTCCGGGTGTCGGCAGCACCTTCAGCGTAAGCCTGCTGAAAGGGAAGAATCATTTCAAACAGCAGGATAATGTGGAGTTTTACGTCAATGACATGCCGGATTCGCCCGAAGAAAAAACCAATGACAATATGGAGGATGTCACCGAAAACGCTAACGGGACGACCGTTTTGCTGGTGGAGGACAACGACGAATTGCGGGATTTCATACGCCGGATATTAGAGCCGACGCACAAAGTCATTGAAGCCTGCCATGGTGAACAAGGGCTGAATCTCTGTAAAACAGCCTTGCCGGACCTCATTGTGACCGATTTGATGATGCCTGTCATGGATGGATTCGAAATGATACAAAGAATCAAGAGCGACGATGACATCTACCAGACACCCATTATTGTCCTGACGGCAAAAGACACGATGGACGACCGGATCAAAGGTATCGAACTCGGTGCTGAGGATTATGTGATGAAGCCATTCAGTGCAGAATATCTGAGAGTCAGAGTCAACACGCTTATTGAGCAACGGCAGAAACTCAAACAACGCTTATTGGAAATGCTTTCTGAAGGGAATACAGCGTTGGCCAAAATGGCCATTGAACCCAATATGCCGAAATTCACACCTGCCGACGAACTGTTTGTTCAGGAAACCATGGCCTTTATGGAAAACAATATGGATAATCCTTCCTTGACTATTGACCAGTTTGCCGAAGCGCTTCATCTTGGGAGGTCTGTTTTCTACAACAAACTGAAAACGACATTGGGATTGTCGCCTATTGATTTTGTTCAGCAAATGCGCCTGAAACGGGCCGCCCAATTATTGAATTCCCACAATTACAATATTTCGGAAGTGGCCTACTCCACCGGTTTCAATGATCCGAAGTATTTCTCA
>JAZRWU010000262.1:0-1361 GCA_045599885.1 Bacteroidales bacterium
ATGGCATTGACGCCGTTCTGGTCAATATTTTCAAGCAGGAAGACGCCAACGCCATCGACCTCAGCGACCAGGTGACAGCCACTGTCAGCCGCCTGGAGGAAAGATATGCCGGAGTCGATTTGGCCATCCGGACGGTTTCCGACAGTTCGGACTTCACCCGTGAATCCATCCGTTCGGTACTCGAAGACCTGCTGTTGGCCATTCTGCTCGTCACCTTGGTCATCCTTCTTTTCCTCCACAGTTGGAAAAACGCCCTGATCGTAATGCTGGTCGTGCCCTTGTCACTCATCGGCACTTTCATCGGCATGAGGCTGTTTCATTTCACTCTCAATCTCATGTCACTTCTGGGCATGTCGGTGGTGATCGGCGTTTTGGTGGACGATGCCATTGTGGTGATTGAAAATGTCTGCCGGCACATGGAGATGGGCAAGAACGCCCTGCAGGCGACTAAAGACGCTATGGACGAAATCGGTTTCACAGTCATCTCGGTGACTGTCGTGCTGGTGATTGTGTTCCTCCCTATTGCCCTGACCGACAGCCTTGTATCGGATATTCTGAGACAATTCTGCGGTGTCATCGTCTTTGCGATTCTGTTCAGTCTGCTGGCCTCCCTTTCTCTGGTGCCGCTGCTCACCTCCCGTTTCGGCCAAATGGACAAATTGGAAGGCCGTTCGCTTTGGAGCCGCTTCCTGCTCTGGTTCGAAGGAATCGTCGCCAAATTCAGCGACTGGATTGCCGGACTGCTCCGTTGGGCGTTGGGACACAAGCGATGGATAGGAATCAGCGTCATCGTACTGACCGTTCTCGTATGCTCGCTTTTCCCGATGGGCTTTATCGGATTTGAATTCATGCCCAAAGTCGACCAGAGCGAATTCACCGTGCTGCTCGAAATGCCCAAAGATATCTCCATAGAAGAATCGTCCTGGCAGGTGGCCCGTGCGGAAGCCTGGCTGCTTGAGCAAAAGGAAATCAAAGAAGTGGTTTCGATGGTCGGACTGACCAGCAGCAACAACGAGAGCAATCAGGGAACGCCTTATCTGGCCGAGCTGAAAGTCAAGATGGTACCGCCCTCCGAGCGTGAGCAGTCCGTCCATCTCTACATATCCATGCTCCGACGCCGGCTCACCGATTTTCTGGTGGATGCCAAGGTGGATGTCTATGCCGCCTCGCTGCACGGTTCGGGCAACAGCGCCGATGTGGAATACGTCATTTCGGGCAGCCAGGCCGACTCGGTCGCTCTGTTCGGAGAATATGCGCTGGCGGCTATGAGAAGCATTCCGGGCACCTTGCAACAGCATCTTTCCACCGGCAGCGGCCGACCCGAAGTGGAGGTCATCGTCGACAGGGAGAAGATGTCCGCC
>JAZRWU010000263.1:0-3914 GCA_045599885.1 Bacteroidales bacterium
GTTCCCCCAGCTGAATGTTTCCGAGGTCGCTCGTACGATAGGCATCAATAAGAGTCTTCTTTCGAGGTATATTTACGGCATCAAGAAGCCGTCACAGCAACGTGCCGAGCAGATTCTGAATACAATAAGGCAGATTGGCAGAGAGATGGCTTCGATTTAAGCGAACCGTCCCGCCACTTACCGTTTCCGTCCCGAATACGACACCCAACGTAAGATCAAAGCGGCCTTCCACGATTGCCAGGAGCTCAGAGATAAGTCGTATCTTCTTCACAGTGAGGCACTTCTGCTAGAGGATCTGCGGATTCCAAAACTTTATCATCTCCGCATCGCCTTGCAGAAATCCATGCGTTTCCGTTATCTTTCCGAGGAACAGCAGCATCAATGTTCCTATGGACGGCCACCATTACTGGAATTACCGCATGCACCTCTGCCTGGAAGACCTGTTGGAGGAAAAAGCGTTCAGCGAGCGGCCGTCTGTTCCAATGATTCGGGAACGGATTACAGCATTCCTTTGGTGGAAGGAAGTTCGTAGCGGTAGATGTCGCGGCGCACAGCCATTTTGAGGGCCAGAGCGAAGGCCTTGAAAATGGCCTCGGCCTTGTGGTGCTCATTCTCTCCTTCGGCTTTGATGTTCAGGTTCATCTTGGCGGCATCGCTCAAGGATTTGAAGAAGTGCAGGAACATTTCCGTCGGCACATCGCCCACTTTTTCCCGCTTGAATTCCACTTCCCAGACCAGCCAGGGTCGGCCGCCGAAATCCAGGGCCAATTGACAGAGGCAATCGTCCATCGGCAGACAATAGCCGTAACGGTCGATGCCTCGTTTGTTGCCCAGCGCTTTGAGGATGGCTTCTCCCAACGCAATGCCGGTATCTTCTATCGTATGATGCTCATCCACTTCGAGATCACCTTTCGTATGGATGGTCAGGTCGCAGAGAGAATGCTTGCCGATTTGCTCCAGCATGTGGTCGAAAAAGTGCAAACCGGTCGAAATATCGGTGCGTCCGCGGCCGTTCAGGTCGAGCGAGACATAGACGTCGGTCTCCTTGCTGACCCGATGCACTTCGGCGCGTCTTTCGCCCGCATACAGGAAATCACTGATTTCATCCCAATCGACTGCTTGAAAATCGCAATCGGCCGGATTGACGCCTCGGCTCTGGAGCAGATTGAAGTCATCGTTGAGCATAATGGACTTGCAGCCCAGATTCTTGGCAAGCATCACGTCCGTCGGGCGGTCACCGATGACATACGATTCCGCCAGATTGTAACTGCCGTCCATATAGGAGGTCAGCATCGCTGTGCCGGGTTTGCGTGTCGGAGCGTTCTCCTGAGGAAAGGTCTTGTCCACATAAATGGCATCGAAGACAATACCCTCGCTCTCCAGAATCTGCAGCATTTTGCCCTGCACGGTGTCGAAGTGTTCCTGCGGATAGGAATCCGTACCGAGTCCGTCCTGATTGGTCACCATCACAAACTCAAAATCAAGATTTTTACGCAGAAAATACAGATTGCGCAGCACATGGGGCATAAACTCCATCTGTTCCAGATAATCCACCTGCAATGTCGGACGCGGTTCTACCAAAATAGTTCCGTCACGGTCAATGAACAAGGCTCTTTTCATAGCGGTAAAGGATGGGCGTTGATTATGAATGATATGATTGGAGTGGTTTGAGCAGTTCGGCGTTCTCTTCGGGTGTGCCGACGGTAATCCGCAGGCAGTTGCCGCAGAGACGCACACGGTTGCGGTTGCGGACGATGATGCTCTGCTCCACCAGATAGCGGTATAAGGCATCTGCATCGTTCACCTTGACCAACAGGAAATTGGCTTCCGAAGGATAGATGGTCTGCACCATGCTCAGGCCGGCGAGCCTTTCCTGAAGTTTCTCTCTTTCGTCCAACAGCGTTTTGACCCAGGATTTGACTTGATTTTCCTCTTGAAGGAGTTTCAGGGCGGTCTGTTGGGTCAGCACGTTGATGTTGTAGGGATATTTGATTTTATTGTAAATCTCAATGATGGCCGGGTCGGCATAGGCCAGACCCAAACGGAGGCCGGCGCAACCCCATGCTTTGGAAAAGGTCTGGAACACAATGAGATTGGGATATTTGTCCAATTGTGAGAGCAGGCTTTCCCGAGAGGAAAAGTCGATATAAGCCTCATCCACAATCACCAGCCCCTCAAACGAATCGAGGAGGCGGAGTATCTCATCTTCCGGCATGGAGTTTCCCGTCGGATTGTTGGGAGAGCAGACGAATATCAGTTTGGTATGCTCATCGCAGGCGGAAAGCAGCCAATCCGCTTGGAATGAGAAGTGTCCGTCAAGCAGCACGGGGCGGTATTCCACCTGATTGAGCTCTGCGCATACCTTGTACATTCCGTAGGTGGGTTCTATCGCCACCACATTGTCCAAACCGGGCTCGCAAAAGGCCCGAAATGCCAGGTCGATGGATTCATCGCTGCCGTTGCCGAGGAAAATCCGCTCAGCTGAAACTCCTTTGATCTGAGCGATACGCCGTTTCAATTCCCGTTGCAACGGGTCGGGATAACGGTTGTAGGGAGAATTATAAGGATTCTCATTGGCATCGAGGCAGACCGAGGCCACACCCTCGAATTCATTGCGCGCGCAGGAATAGGGAGCCATACGGGCCACATTCGGACGTATCAGTTGGGCAAGATTTTTCATATCGTTTTGATAAACAATGAATCAGGTTCTTAGGAGTTAATTGCGTCAGCCAGACGGAGCGTCACCGCATTCTGATGAGCGAACAGATGCTCGTTGGAAGCCATGATTTCAATGACCGGACCCAATTCGGACAGACCTTCGCGGCTGATTTCCTGGAAAGTGGTCCGTTTGAGGAAACTGTCGAGCCCTACGCCGCTATACATACGGGCATAGGCTTTGGTTGGCAGCGTGTGGTTGGTTCCGGAGGCATAGTCGCCGGCGCTTTCGGGCGTATAAGGGCCCAGGAAGACCGAACCGGCATTATGGATTCTGTCTGTCACCTGAGCGTAATTCTCCAATTGGACAATCAGGTGTTCAGGAGCGTAGGCATTGCAGAAATCCATCATCTCATCCGTATCGTGCAACAGAATGATGCGGCTGTTCTCCAGGGCCTGTTCAGCGATTTCCCGACGGGGAAGCAATTCGCACTGACGGGTCGTTTCCATGACGGCTTTCTCGGCCAATTCCTCGCTGTCGGTCAGCAGGATAACCTGACTGTCCACGCCGTGCTCGGCTTGCGACAACAAATCAGCAGCCACGAAGACAGGATTGGCTTTGGCATCGGCCAGCACCGCCACTTCGGAAGGACCGGCAGGCATGTCGATGGCCGTATCTTCGAGGCTGACCATTTGTTTGGCCGCCGTCACATATTGATTGCCCGGACCGAATATCTTGTAAACCTTGGGCACGGATTCCGTTCCGTAAGCCATGGCGGCAATGGCCTGTACTCCACCGATGCGGAACACTTTGCGCACACCGCAGACCGAGGCTGCAAACAGAACGGCCGGATGAATCTCCCCTGTCTGACGGTCGGCAGGGCTGCAAAGGACAATCTCGCTGCAACCTGCAATCACCGCCGGCACAGCGAGCATCAGCACGGTCGAAAACAGCGGCGCTGTGCCACCGGGGATATACAAACCCACTTTTTCAATCGGCATGGCCTTTTGCCAGCATTTGACGCCAGGCATGGTCTCCACTTGGGGCACGGTAGGCCATTGGGCGCGGTGAAAACATTCAATGTTGGCTTTGGCGGTCATAATGGCCGACTTCAATTCCTCGGACAACATTCCAGCCGCTTTTTCGAAATCTTCTTCTGCGACTTGGAGTTGAGCCGGAGCCATTCCATCGAAACGCTCAGCAAAGCGTCGTACTGCCTTATCCCCTTCTTGACGGACAGCCTGGAGAATGTTTCCCA
>JAZRWU010000264.1:0-3855 GCA_045599885.1 Bacteroidales bacterium
CACCGATAATCTTCAATTCGCTGTCCTGAAGACAGAACCAGCCGGGATTGTTGGGATTCGAGTAGATGATAGCCGAAATATTACCCTTTTTCAAATAGGATTCCAACTTGTCGTGAAGCGCCTCGCCACGGTAATTATAGACATCAAACGTCTCGTACTTGCATCCCAAGACAACCAATTGCTGCTTCTGGACCGGGAAGCCCGGATCGATGAAAAGAATCGTATCCTTGCTGCGGTCGCATTGGCTGCAGGTGATAAACGATGTGAATGTGCCCTGCATGGAGCCCGTAACAGGCACACAACATTCCTCGGGAACATCCACATCAATAAAAGCTTTGATAAAGCGGGAAGCTTCGTGTTTGAGTTCCGGATGACCATCCAACATAGGATAGATAGAGGCCACCCCATTTTTCAAAGCCTGAATCTCGGCTTCCACACCTATAGCTGAAGGTGGAAGACCCGGCACGCCCATCTCCATACGGACGAAGCGTTTTCCAGTACGTTTTTCAGCTTGATTGGTCATAGCCACCACTTCTCTTATAGTGGCTTTCCCGAACTCGGGGAGATTGAACTCATCCATAATCCCCTGCATTATTCCGCGGTCAATCGGCGTTTCTTTCATTGTAGTAGGTATTAATCACGCCACAAAGGTACAAAAAACAATAGGGAACGTATCATTTTTCATATAAATCACAGATTGTGCATTCTCGGAACTCAAATTTTTCAAAAAAATCCGTCAAATAATTTGGCAATCTACAAATTTGCACTACCTTTGCGTCCGCAAACGAAGATGGAAGATTCCTCTTCACCTTTGCAAGAGTGGAAAGGTGCGTTAGTTCAGTTGGTTAGAATATCTGCCTGTCACGCAGGGGGTCACGAGTTCGAGTCTCGTACGCACCGCTGAAACCCTTTACAGAATGTTCTGTGAAGGGTTTTCGCTTTATATATCCGGCCAGGAAATGGAATCATTGCTCCGCGACTCAAGACACCATGCTCACTCAACGGCAGCCCGAATCCGCCTCAGAATTCCTATCAAATCATCGGGAAATAAAATCAAAAGAGGTTCAAGTTTTTTCCGACAAGGCTTGCAGGAAGCGATATATTGCCTACATTTGTCAACACTCAAATTCCAGAACCCGTTTTGATTTCTTTCAGAATATCTAGAAACTGTTTAAATTTCTTACAACAACAATAATTTATGGTGTTTTCGATTTTTTTGAGGCTCTTTTTGGCCTGTTTCGCCCATCTTTTTGCTCAAATAGCCCGCTATTCTACGCAAAACGATAGACAAAACATTCTCAAAAACAGCTCTCAAAAAATCTCGAAACAAATTAAACAGCTTCTTATTATGACTCTTTTATTTGGCAATCCATTCAAAACAGGTTATTTATCCCTTCAACAATAAAGAATATGAATTGTATTAAACGTTTGACCATCTTCGCCTTACTGGGCATTTTCAGCATTTCAGGTCTTCATTCGGCTGAAAAGATTTCACTGAACCGCGGATGGACCTTCATGGGACAGGAATCTGCTACCGGACAAATTGTCAATGTGCCGCACGACTATCTCATTGAGCAGGACTGGGTTGCTCCCGGAGCCGATGAGAAGGCCGACAATTCAGATGCGGGAGCCAACATCAAGAGTCGTCTTTCGTCGCGCGGGTTCAAGGAACTCAACGACGGAACTTACACGAAAACCCTCACACCACCGATGGAATGGAAAAACCGGCAGGTCATCCTCGATTTTGAGGGCATTATGTATGTGGCCGATGTTTATCTCAACGGCGAACTCATCGGCGGGACCGACTATGGATACCTTGGTTTTGAAATCAATATCGGACAGAAACTGAAATATGGCCAGCCCAACGAACTGAAAGTGGTCTGCCATCAGGGCAGCCCGAAGGATTCACGCTGGTACACGGGCGGTGGTCTCTTCCGGGATGTGAATATATACTTGAAAGACCCGCAGCTTTATTTCATGCGCCACCCCTTGTATATCACGACAAAAGACAACAAAGCCGTCCTCATAAGCGCCAACGTGCAATGCCTGACCAAACAGACGGAACTGAAAATGCACGTTTGTTTAAAGGATCCGCAGGGACAGGTAATCAGCGATCAGATTCACAACATCAAACGCAATCGGAACTACAAGATGGGCGAAGAAGTGCAAATTCCTGAAATTGTGCTGGATGCGCCTCAACTTTGGAATTGCGTGACTCCCAATCTTTATTCCGTAGAAGTGGAACTGCTTCGGGAAGACAGCACGGTGGCCGATAATGCCAGCTGCCGCTTCGGTGTCAGAACCATTGAGATTGTACCCGGCAAAGGCCTTCTGCTCAACGGCGAGAAAGTTTTGCTCAAAGGCTATGCCAATCACCACGATTTGGGTGCTCTCGGTGTATCGGCCTATCCGCGCGCACTTGAGAAACGCATTCAACTGATGAAGGATTTCGGTGTGAACCACATACGTTGCTCGCATAATCCCTATTCCGAATCTTTCCTTGACCTTTGCGATGAGAATGGCATTCTGGTGGTGGATGAACTTTACGACAAGTGGAACGACCAGTATGTGGGCGCAGGACGCAAGCATTTCAGCGAATTGTGGCAGACTCAAGTGCCTGAATTCATCACCCGAGACCGCAATCATCCCTGCGTCATCGCCTGGTCGCTGGGCAACGAGTTGCAATCGTACAGCGATCAGCCTTTCAATGACTTCGGTGTGACGATGTTCCAACTGATGAAAACCCTCATTCAACGTTACGACAATACGCGCAAAGTGACCGTGGCCATGCACCCGCGATATCGCAGTTGGGAAACCGATTCCTTGCCTTGCAATCTGGCCATGGTGACCGATTTCCAGTCATACAACTATCGCTATATGTATTTCCCCGGTGACGGACAAAAATTCCCCTGGATGACTTTTTACCAGAGCGAAGCCAGCGTGTCGGCCATGGGTGAGAACTATTATGCTATGGATCTTGACAAAGTAATCGGTCTTGCCTACTGGGGAGCCATTGATTATCTGGGTGAAAGTCAAGGATGGCCGGCCAAAGGCTGGGTGCAGGGTGTCATTGATATATCGCTGGAGCCTAAGCCCAAAGCATATTATATGCGTTCTTTCTTCAAGGAAGAGGAGCCGATGGTTCACATTGCCGTCACCGAAGACAAGGGCGGTGTCCTTTGGAACGACGTGCAGATTGGCAACGAAGGCCAGAGCGACCACTGGAACCGCACGCCGGGACAATCTCTGAGCATCACCACCTACACCAACGCCGATGAAGTGGAACTCGTCGTCAACGGCAAGAGTTACGGCAAACAGTCCAACCCCCGGTCCAACGCCAAAATGCGCAATCAAATCCATTGGGATAATGTCATCTATCAGAACGGCTATTGCGAAGCCATTGCCCGGAACAACGGTCAGGTGGTGGCACGTCACCGTATTGAGACAACGGGGAAGCCGGTCGCTTTAAGAATTGAAGCCGACAAGCCTCTGGCCGCCAAAGGTCCGAAATACAGCGACTGGAAGGCTGACGGACTAGACCTTCAACACCTGCGCATCTATGCCATCGACAACAAGGGGCGCCGGGTAGCCACGGCCACAGGTGAAGTGAAGGTGACACTCAAGGGAGATGCGGCCACTCTTGCCGCCATAAGCAACGGAAATCAGCGTTCTGACGAACTCAATATGGTGGACCACAGACTTCTCTTCAACGGCAGCGTATTGGCGATTCTGCGTTCAGACATCACACCCGGCACCGTGACAGTCACGGCAGAAACGGATGGTCTGAGACCTGCCACCATCAAACTGTCAACTAAGAGCCTGTTTTGAATTTTTTCAAAAAAGGCTCTTAGTTGG
>JAZRWU010000265.1:0-5573 GCA_045599885.1 Bacteroidales bacterium
GGAAATCGCCAAGATGCGTGCCGCCCGTCTTCTCTGGGCCAAAATCACCAAGAGCTTCGGCGCCAAGAACCCGAAATCAATGGCTTTGCGTACCCACTGCCAGACCTCAGGCTGGTCGCTTACCGAACAGGATCCTTACAACAACGTAGGACGTACCTGTATCGAGGCTATGGCCGCCGCTCTGGGTCACACCCAGTCTCTGCATACCAATGCCTTGGACGAAGCCATCGCCCTGCCGACCGATTTCAGCGCCCGTATCGCCCGTAACACTCAGATTTACATCCAAGAAGAAACCAATGTCTGCCGTGAGATCGATCCTTGGGCAGGTTCTTATTACATTGAGAACCTCACCAACGAGATTGCACATAAGGCTTGGGAGCATATTCAGGAAATCGAGCAACTCGGCGGTATGGCCAAGGCTATCGAGACCGGCATTCCCAAAATGCGTATTGAAGAAGCCGCTGCCCGTACGCAGGCACGCATTGACTCCGGCAGCCAGACTATCGTCGGAACCAATAAGTACCGTCTTGAGCACGAAGATCCCATTGACATCCTCGAAGTGGATAACACGGCTGTCCGTGAGCAGCAGATTGCCCGTCTGAAAGACCTCCGCGCCAACCGAGACGAAGCCAAGGTCAAAGCCGCCCTTGCCGCCATCACCAAATGCGTCGAGACCGGCGAAGGCAACCTTCTCGAACTTGCCGTTGAAGCCGCTCGTGTCCGCGCTTCTCTGGGTGAGATTTCTTATGCCTGCGAACAAGTCGTAGGCCGTTACAAAGCTGTCATCAGAACAATTTCAGGCGTGTATTCAGCAGAAACCAAAAACAACGAAGACTTCCAGAAAGCCTGCCAGCTGGTTGAGCAATTTGCCAAGAAAGAAGGCCGTCAACCGCGTATTATGATCGCCAAAATGGGTCAGGACGGTCACGACCGTGGTGCCAAAGTGGTTGCCACCGGTTATGCCGACTGCGGTTTTGACGTGGATATGGGTCCCTTGTTCCAAACTCCGGAAGAATCGGCCAAACAAGCTGTCGAAAATGACGTTCACGTCCTTGGCGTATCGTCACTGGCTGCCGGTCACAAGACCTTGATTCCGCAAGTCATTGCCGAACTCAAGAAACTTGGCCGTGAGGATATCATTGTCATCGCCGGTGGTGTCATCCCCGCACAAGACTATGACTTCCTCTACAAGGCGGGCGTTGCCGGTATCTTTGGTCCCGGTACTTCCGTTGCCAAAGCAGCCTGCACGATTATGGAAATCCTGCTTCAGGACTAACCCCGCGTTAATTCATTTGCTGGCGGCATCGTTCAGAGAATCGGTGCCGCCAGTTTCTTACATCACTCCTTATGACTGAAAAAATCCACCGCCTTATCAGCGACAGCCCGGTTGCCCGTTGGACCGCCCTGATTATCGTATCGTTCACGATGATGTGGGGTTATTTCCTGACCGACGCTCTCTCCCCTCTAATGACCATGCTCGAAGAGACCATGGGCTGGACGAGCTCCGAGTTCGGCACCTTCAACTGGTCCTATTGCTGGTTCAATGTATTTCTGTTCATGCTCGTCTTCGGCGGCATCATCCTCGACAAGATGGGAGTACGCTTCACCGGCATTGTCACCTGCATCCTCATGCTTGCCGGAGCCATCATCAAGTATTACGCTGTCGAGTACATATCACCGGGTCCTGAATCGGGTACGATATTCGGTCTGCGCACACAGGTCTTTGTGGCCTGTCTGGGCTATGCCATCTTCGCCGTCGGCACCGAAAACTGTGGTATCACGGTAAGCAAGATCATCACCAAGTGGTTCACCGGCCATGAACTGGCCACGGCCATGGGCGTGCAGGTAGCCGTAGCCCGATTGGGCACAGCCGCCGCCTTGGTGTTCTGCCCGATGATTGTCAAGCATTTCTCTATGTCGGCTCCGTTGTTGTTCTCCGCCGTCCTGCTCTGCATCGGCTTCCTTGCCTTTCTGGTATTTTGTGGCATGGACAAGCGGTTTGACAATGAGGTCGAACAAGGGCAACAGGAATCCGAAGATGTATTCAAAATCAGCGACTTGAAGTACATCATCACCAACCGAGGATTCTGGCTCATCGCTCTTCTCTGCCTTATGTTCTACTCGGCCGTGTTCCCCTTTATGAAATACGCCACCTCGCTGATGGAGAACAAATACGGAGTGGCCACCAACATTGCCGGTCTCATTCCCAGTCTGATTCCGTTTGGGAATCTTATCATGACACCGCTGTTCGGAGGCATCTACGACAAGAAAGGGAAAGGTGCCACCATCATGATTATCGGTTCGCTGCTGCTCATTCTGGTACACGTGCTGTTTGCGCTGCCCATCCTCAATTACTGGTGGTTTGCGGCCATCATCATGATTATTCTCGGCGTGGCATTTTCGTTGGTTCCCTCGGCCATGTGGCCCAGCGTTCCGAAAATCATCCCTCAAAAACTGCTGGGTTCAGCATACGCCCTCATATTCTGGGTGCAGAACATCGGTTTGGGTTTTGTCCCGCTGCTGATTGGCCACATCCTCAATAAATACTGCATCTCCGGTACCCGTCTGGTGGATGGCGCGGAAGTCACACAATACAATTACACCTTGCCGATGTGCATCTTCGCCGCCTTCGGTCTGATAGCCTTGCTTCTGGCATTCCGTCTGAAAGCCGAAGACAAGAAAAAAGGTTATGGTCTGGAAAAACCCAATATCGCAGAGTAACACTTCTAAGAAGCTGTTTAAGAACCTGTTTTGAATTCTTTCAAAAAATTTTTATGATTCTGTTTTTCCGATGCCTTGATGGCCTTTTGGTCCGCTTCGGGCCATCCTTTTGCTCAAATAGCCCGCTATTTTACGCAAAACGATAGACAAAACCGTTCTCAAAAACAGCTCTCAAAAAAATCTCGAAACAAATTCAAACAGCTTCTAAATATTTTTGCCTCAGTTGTTTTGATGTATCAACAAGACAGACTATTTTTGAAAATCATTGAAATTGACTCTTATTTATTAACAATTAAAGCAGCTATGAAAAAGAGATTACTTCTTCTTTTGGTATCTTTATTTCTGATACCACTTGGACTGGCCGCTCAAAGCACCACCGTCAAAGGTAGTGTAAAGGACGCCAGCGGAGAACCTGTCATCGGAGCTACCGTTAAAGTGGTTGGTTACAACAACATTGGCGCAGCAACCGATTTGAACGGCAACTTTTCTGTCAATGCGCCATCAGACGCACGCCAACTTGAAGTCAGTTACATCGGTATGCTGACCCGCATAGTTGACATTGTAAAAGGTGCTCCTGTCAACGTCACCCTTGAAGAAGATGCCGAACTACTCAGTGAAGTCGTTATGATCGGTTATCAGGCCGTCAAACGTAGAGATTTGACCGGTTCTGTTTCTTCTATCACCGCCAAAGACATTACGGCCGTTCCCGTGCCCAATGTGGCACAGGCTCTGCAAGGCCAGATGCCCGGTGTCAGCATCACCTCACAGGACGGTCGTCCCGGCGCTTCGATTTCAATCCGCGTCCGTGGAGGTGGCTCCATCACGCAAAGCAATGAGCCGCTTCTGATTGTCGATGGTGTGACCGTCAGCTCTATTGACGATATCCCCGGTGACAATATTGAATCGATTGACGTATTGAAAGACGCTGCCGCCACCGCCATTTACGGTGCCCGCGGTGCCAACGGTGTTGTTCTCGTAACCACCAAGGGCGGCACGGAAAGCAAACCGACAGTACGTTACAATATGTATTATCAGTACAAAGAGAACCCGAAAATGCTGGATGTTCTGGATGCGGAAGATTATGTGTTCTGGAACTGGGCATACGCCACCGCCTACGGTGAATCCTATGGTGACGGTGTGGCCAAATATTTCGGTCTCGGCTCAGCCTACGGCAACCATTTGAGTGAATATCAGGATATGACATCCCACAACTACATCAATGATGTCATGAAGGCTGCCAACACTTGGAATCACGATATTTCCTTGAGCGGCGGCAATGCCAATACGAAGTATTATACCGCCATCAACTATTTGAACGATGACGGTATCCGTATCAACTCCGGATTCAAGCGTTGGAACGCCAACTTCAAACTGACCCAAAAGATCACCAACAAGTTGATGGCCAATTTCGACCTCCGCTACACCAATATGAACATCATCGGCACTCAGTATGACCGGGCTACTTCCGCCTACGCTTTCCGTGCCATTGACAATCCGCTGGGTGACGGTCTGTCCACTCACTTCGGAAACGGCAACACTTCCGTGGAAGAAGCTTACAATCCTGTTGACCTTATCAGGAATTATGAGAACTACATCTATCGTCAGCGTCTTCGCGGCAATGCCGGTCTGACCTGGAATGTCTTCAAAGGCTTTACGGCAAAGACGGAACTCTCTCTCGGAACCAACTGGAACGAGACTGATTATTGGAACAACGGCAACAACCCCAGCGACACCGCATACAAACTTGCCAAACTCACCAAGAGCGACGGCAAGAACCTTCACTGGACCAACACTTTGAATTATGAGATTCAAGGTCTTCCCAAAGATCACAGTTTCTCGATTCTGGCCGGTCATGAAATGCTGTCATCCGTATCGGACAACTCCGTGATCCAAGGTGCCGGTTATCCCGCAGCCTTCTCGATGAAAGATGCTTTCGGTATGATCAATATGACCGATCCCACTATCGGCAAAGATGTCTTCTCCAACACATACGGAACTCCTTCCCATACGGTTTCTTTCTTCGGTCGCGCCAATTATGCTTATAAAGGACGCTATCTGTTGACCGGAACCTTCCGCGCTGACGGTTCTTCTAAATTCTCTCCCAACAACCATTGGGGATATTTCCCTGCCGCCGCAGCCGCATGGCGTATCTCTGACGAGCCTTGGATGAACAGTTCCAAATCATGGTTGGACGATTTGAAACTCCGTCTCTCTTACGGTGCATCGGGTGCCGACAACATCGACCCGTCCCTTTGGAAAGAGACATGGACCACGAAAGATATCATGATTGACGGTGTCAGCTACACCGGATATGTTCCCGGCGCCATGCTCAGCAATCCCGATTTGAAATGGGAGACCACCGTTTCACGTAACGTCGGTGTGGATTTCTCTATTCTCAACAGACGTTTGCGCGGTAATGTGGATGCCTACTGGAACACCACGAAGGACATCCTTATGAAAGTGCCTTGCGACGCTTCATCGGGTTACAGCTATCAGTTCCAGAATGTTGCCCAGACTTCGAACAAGGGTATTGAGGTCGGTTTGACCGCCGAACTCGTCAAGCACAACAACTTCGGTTTGAATTTCATCTTCTCCTACAGCTTCAACAAGAACAATGTGGACAAGATTCTGGCCGACATCACTCCCGATACCCATACGGGCTGGGGCTCGACCATGCGTAAACCTTATTACGACTACATCATCCGCGAAGGTCAGCCTGTCGGTACCGTTCAAGGATA
Source organism: Bacteroidales bacterium (assembly GCA_045599885.1). Taxonomy (GTDB): domain Bacteria; phylum Bacteroidota; class Bacteroidia; order Bacteroidales; family UBA1402; genus UBA1757. The sequence goes on from JAZRWU010000265.1 coordinate 5,460, forward strand.
TGAAGCCGACGGTTTCTACACCACCGACGATTTCAACTTTGTGGACGGCAAATACATCCTCAAAGAAGGTGTGGCTGATTACCAAGGCTCTATCGTCAACTATCCTGATGGCAT
>JAZRWU010000266.1:0-3786 GCA_045599885.1 Bacteroidales bacterium
TTTTCACATCGCCATATTCCATGTCGGCTCTCGGTTCTATGCTGAAAGAGTCGTCCTCGGTGCTGCTGGCTTACGAACAGTCGGATCTGGCCTTGCAGGCGGCCGCCAATGCTGTCTTCGGAGGCGCTCCGATACGTGGTGTCCTCCCGTGTCCTGTCGGCTCGTATTATGCGGAAGGGACCGGTTTGCAAACCAAACAGACCCGTCTGGGGTATGTCTTTCCCGAAGAAGCCGGTCTTTCATCCGAAAAAATGGCCCGAATTGACCAGCTGGTGGCCGAAGCCATCCAGGAGGGCGCTTTCCCCGGATGTCAGGTGCTGGTGGCGAAACAAGGCCAGGTCGTCTGGAACAAGGCCTACGGCTATGTGGATGCCTGGCATTCGCGTCCAGTCCGCATGGAGGATATTTACGATTTGGCCTCCGTGACCAAGTCCGTTTCCTGTACTCCAGCTGTCATGTCGTTGATTGACAGTAAGAAAATACGTCTTGACGATCCGATTTCCACTTGGGTGTCGGCGCTTCGGGGCACGGACAAAGCCAATCTGTCCTATAGGAATATACTGTATCATCAATCGGGGCTGCCATCCTCGTTGCCGTTCTATCTTTCGGCCATCGATCCATCCTCGTATTCCGCCAAGGTCTTTTTCAGCACCCGTCCCGATACTGTCCACAACAGCCGTTTCGACCAGAATACCTGGGCGCCGTCCTCCTTCCGTTACCGTTCCTCCTGCATTTCGTCCAAACGCTCGGATGATTATCCCAGAATGGTGGCCGAAGGAATGTATCTGACCTCGACTTTCCGCGACAGTGTGATGAAGCGTGTCAAGAACGCCACCCTGCAGTCAACCAAACGCTATCTCTACAGCGATGTCGGTTTCGTGCTGATGGGTATGGCGGTGGAGCGGGCTACAGCCAATCCGCTGGATGTCTATATGAACAAAAAGTTTTACGCTCCGCTCGGAGCTCATACCACGGGCTATTTGCCGATGCGCCGTTTCAGTAAAGAGAGGATTGTCCCCACCTGTGTGGATACGGTGCTGCGCAAACAGGTGCTTCAGGGATATGTCCACGATGAAACGGCCGCTTTCATGGGAGGGGTCTCGGGCAATGCGGGTGTGTTTTCCTCAGCCAACGATTTGGCCAAATATCTTCAGATGCTGCTCAATCTGGGCGACTATGGAGGCGAGCATTATCTGAATGAGGAGACGGTGCGGACGTTCACCACCACCCGGAGCGCTATCTCGCGGCGTATGCTGGGATTCGATGCCGCCGAACCCGATCCGGACAAAACCCAGACCACTTGCGGAAGCTCGCCCAAATCCACTTACGGCCATACCGGATTTACCGGAACCTGTTTCTGGGTGGATCCTGATAATCAATTGATATACATATTTTTAAGCAATCGTGTGCATCCCGACCGCACCAATGCCAAACTGACGGAAATGAGTATCCGAAGCCGTATTCATCAATTAGTGTATGAGGCGATGAAATAAAGTGCTCATTTACCGATAAAAATGCCTATCTTTGAGAGTTTGAAAATAATATGAAAGATTCTATGCAAGAAATTTCTGAAGTTGCCGTCAATGAGTTGAAACTCAAAGCGGAACAAATCCGTCAGCGGGTCATTGAAATCATATATTCCGCCCGCGCCGGTCATACGGGCGGCAGCCTTTCCTCGGTGGATGTGCTGACCTGCCTTTATTTTAACGAAATGAATGTCTCGCCCGAACGTGTCTCCTGTCCCGACCGCGACCGTTTCATTATGAGCAAAGGACATAGTGTGGAGGCCTTGTACTGCGTATTGGCCAAAGCCGGTTTCATCAGCGAAGAACTGCTCCAGACCTACGGGCAGTTCAACAGCAAACTTGCCGGGCATCCGACCCGCAAAGTCCCCGGCGTTGAAATGAACACCGGTGCGCTCGGTCACGGACTGCCCGCCGGCGTCGGAATGGCCCTCGCTGCCAAAATGGACGGCAAGGCCTATCGCACGTTTGTCCTGATGGGCGACGGAGAGCAGGGCGAAGGCTCCATTTACGAAGCTGCCATGGCCGCTTCCCATTACCACCTCGACAATCTGGTAGCCATCATTGACCGCAACAATCTGCAAATCAGCGGCAATACCGAAATTGTGATGTCGCTCGAGCCGATGCGGGACCGCTGGGAGGCTTTCGGCTGGGATGTGTATGATGTCGATGGCAACGATATGGAAGCCTTGCTCAAGACCTTCGCCCAATTGAAGGATTGCAGCGGCAAACCACATCTGATTATTTCCCACACCACCAAAGGCAAGGGTGTCTCGTATATGGAGAACGTGGCCAAATGGCATCACGGCGTACCTACCGATGAGGAATATGCTCAGGCTTTGTCCGAAATCAAGGCCCGTCAGGAGCAACTGGCCAGACTCTGAAAAGCCTTTTCTTGTCGGATGGGCGAACGCTTCCCGGTGTTCCGTTCCGTCTCCCGCTCCTTTCGGGAATGCCTTTATATCAAACGCTTCAAAACAATAATCGAATATGTCAAATACTCTTCCCTGCCGAAAAATGATTACCGACAGTCTGTTGGAATTCGGCCGTCAGAATAAGAATATCGTCGCTGTCACCACCGATGCCCGGGGCAGCGTCACCTTGGGCGATTTCGCCAAAGAACTTCCCGCTCAGTTTGTGGAATTGGGTATCGCCGAACAGAATGCCGTCGGCGTGGCGGCCGGTCTCGCCTCTACCGGAAAGAATGTTTTTGTCTGTGGACCGGCCTGTTTCTACGTGGCCCGCTCGCTGGAGCAGGTCAAAGTGGATGTGGCCTATTCGCAGATGCCCGTACGCATTCTCGGAGTCAGTGGCGGCGTGAGTTACGGTGCATTGGGCGCCACCCATCACAGCCTGCACGATATCGCGGTGTTGAGATGCTTCCCGGGTATGGAAGTGGTTCTCCCATGTGATATTTACGAATCGCGCCGTCTGGTGGAGCAGTTGCTGGACTATCCTCATCCGGTCTATATCCGAGTGGGCCGCAATGCCGTTCCCAATGTGTACGACCGTTTTGATATTCCCTTCGAAATCGGCAAGGCCATCCAGATTTGCGACGGCCGGGATTTGACTCTGGTCGGCTGCGGCGAGACGGTCTATCATTGTGTGATGGCTGCCGAAGCCTTGGCCAAAGACGGCATTCACGCCCGTGTGCTCGATATGCATACGCTCAAACCTTTTGATTCCGACGCCATTCTGAAAGCCGCCGCCGAAACCGGACGCATCGTCACGGTCGAGGAACACAGCATTTTCGGAGGTCTGGGTGCCGCTGTGGCTCAGACGGTGGTGGAGAATCAGCCTGTTCCGATGAAAATCCTGGGCATTCCCGATGAGAACGCCGTTACGGGTAACTCCAAAGAGATATTCCATCATTATCAAATCGACGCGGAAGGCATTGCCGCCCAAGTCCGTTCCTGGCTGAAATAGAATCTTCCTATGAAATATACGCTCGCCATTGACCAAAGCACCTCGGCTTCCAAACTCATGCTGTTTGATGACCGGGAGCAACTCTTTTGCCGCATTTCTCTCGAACACGCCCAGTATTATCCCCAATTGGGTTGGGTGGAGCACGACCCGGAGGAAATCATCGCCAATCTTTACCGCGGACTTCCCATGTTGCTTGAAAAAGCCGGCGTGTCGGCGGCGGACATAGAATCGGTGGCTCTGACCAATCAGCGCGAGACGGTGGTGGTCTGGAATGCGGAGACGGGCAAGCCGGTCTATCGGGCTGTGGTCTGGCAGTGTCAGCGCGGTGCCGACATCT
>JAZRWU010000267.1:0-2011 GCA_045599885.1 Bacteroidales bacterium
CCTTGCTTCCCATGTATAAAGAGGAAAAAGACGAAGACCGCATAAACGACCGCCAGTTCGCCATGGACTTGTTCCATGCCGCCATTCTTCATGGGGAACGCTACCGCAAGCTTATCACCGACGTGATTCAAAACTGGGAGCTGGAACGTCTGGCGCTGATGGACCTGCTCATTCTCCAGATTGCCCTGGCCGAGATCATGGAGATTCCCGACGTGCCTGTCAACGTGAGCTTCAACGAATATATTGATTTGGCCAAAGTGTTCAGCACCGAAAAAAGCGGTCTGTTCATCAACGGCACATTGGATCACATTGTCCAAACGCTCCGGGCGGAAGGTAAACTCTTCAAAGCCTGAGAGCCTCTGTTCCGATTTCTTTCAAATATGTTTATCAGAGATTTTTCAACCATCAAATAATAAACACTCCTATGATGACGACTGTATTTCTTCAAGCCGCCGCTGCCAATGGCCAGCAAGGGAATGCCTTCGGAGCTTTCCTGCCTTTGATTCTCATCCTTCTTGTGATGTGGTTGTTTATGATACGTCCGCAAAACAAAAAACAGAAAGAAATCCAGAAAGCCCGAGAAGCTCTCAAACCCGGCGACAAGGTATTGACCAACGGCGGTATGTTCGGCAAAGTGCGTGAGGTCAGAGACGATTCTTTCATCGTCGAGATTTCCGAAGGCGTCCGCGTCCGTTTTGACAAGAATGCCGTTTTCTCAGCTGAAGAGCCCGCGAAAGACAGCCAAGCCAAGTAAGAAGCTGTTATTGCGCTAAAAAAATGAGCCATAAGGATATCAACCACCCATCGGAAGAACAGGAAGAGCGCATTCATCCGCGTTCTTCCTTTTCCCGTATAAAAGGCAGTGAGATTTTTCTCTTTCTGCTGTTCTTTTTGTTATCCTGCCTGTTCTGGTTTGCCTGGAATTTCCAGAAGCAGACCGAGCAGACGCTCAAAGTGCCAGTCCGCTATCAATATTCCGAAAACGAAATCAGCATCAGTGGGGATCTGATTCACACCATTCATGTGACCGTCAGCGACAAAGGCAACCATCTGCTCGGTTATATGATGCATCCGGAGAACCTGACACTCGACTTGGACCTTATGCCCTATCGCACGGCCGATGGTATTGCCCGCATTCCCCTGTCGAAACTCGAAAACAGCCTGCTGTCCAAATTAAAATCGGGAGCCGAAATCCGCAGAATTGAGCCGGACAGCATTCTGGTCTATTTTGTCGGAAAAAACAGCAAAACTGTTCCTGTCAGGCTGCAGTCAGATCTCAAACCGGCGCAACAATACATGTTGAATCAGGCGCCGGTCGTCAGGCCGGCCACCGTACGGGTTCATGCGCCGGACGCCGTGTTGGAAACGCTTGAATCCGTTGATACGGAGCACTTGGAAATCAGCGATTTGACAGACACCACCCGGGTTAAGTTGCGTTTGAAAGCCATAGACGGTGCCAGCTACTCCACCGAGGAAGTGGAAGTCTTCATTCCCGTGGAGGCTTATACGGAATCGTCCTTCCAAGTGCCCATCACCGCTCAGAACCTGCCCGAAGGCTTTCATTTGAGATGTTTCCCCTCCACAGCCACGGTGCGTTTTCTGGTCGGCCAATCACAATACCCTCTTCTGAGCCTGGAAGATTTCGAATTGTCGGTGGATTACCTGAAATTCCTCGAAAGCGAAGATCAGGCGTTGCAGGAGCTCCACCTGACCCGTTTTCCCGAAGGCATCGGACATATTCAGATACAACCCGAAAGCGTGGAATGTCTGCTTGAAAAATTATGAAGACCGTTGGACTGACAGGAGGCATTGGAAGTGGGAAATCGACTGTGGCCAAAGCGCTGCAAGTGCTGGGCTATCCCTGTTATGACAGCGATTCGTCCATGAAAGCGCTCTACCGCACCGACAGACTGCTTCAAAAAGAAATGGTGGAGATTTGGGGAAAGCGCATTTTCACGGACGATGGTCAAGGTCATCTGGATATTGACCGTCAGATTTTCTCCAAGATATT
>JAZRWU010000268.1:0-10706 GCA_045599885.1 Bacteroidales bacterium
GCTACAGCGCCAAGGTCGCACAAGGGCAGCTGAATCTCGCCCGCACATTGCTGACGGGCTACTTTCCCGGTTACCGAACGGTCCACTTTGTTGGTGAGCCAATCTTTGCAGGCAACGGCTTCAAGGCTGAGCACCTGTTCGAGATACCGGCTGAGTTCTTCTTGCTTATAAGCGGGATTATTATAATGCTCTTCCACGCTTTTGTCGGTGATGACAGTGCGTGGCGGCTTTCCGAACATATCTTCCAAGGCCATATTGATGGGATGTTCGCCTTGACTGTTCTCGAATACGAACTGCATATCGCCTGTAGTCTCACCGACAACGTAGAACGGCGCACGTTCGCGTTCGGCAATACGGCGGAGAAGTTCCGTGTCTTTTTCATCGACCACCAGGCCCATACGTTCCTGACTTTCGTTTCCGATGATTTCTTTGGCCGACAAAGTGGGATCTCCTACGGGCAGAGCGTCCATGTCGATTTTTCCACCGGTCGATTCCACCAATTCCGAAAGACAGTTGAGATGACCGCCGGCACCATGGTCATGGATAGAGACGATAGGATTGACATCGGCTTCTGCCATGGCCCGTATGACATTGGAAACACGTTTCTGCATTTCGGGATTGGCGCGTTGCACGGCATTCAGCTCGATGGCGTTGGAGTATTGTCCCGTCTCAACGGAAGAGACTGCACCGCCGCCCATACCGATACGGTAATTGTCACCGCCCATGATGACGATTTTCTGGCCGGCTTGCGGCTCGCCTTTGAGAGCGTCTTTCTTTTTGCCGAATCCGACGCCACCCGCCAACATGATGACTTTGTCGTATGCGTATTTCTTTTCGTTTTCCTCATGCTCGAAAGTCAGAAGAGAACCGCAGATAAGGGGTTGGCCGAATTTGTTGCCGAAATCGCTGGCGCCGTTGGAAGCCTTGATGAGAATCTGCTCGGGAGTCTGATAAAGCCACGGACGCTCCTGCAGGGCATATTCGCATTCGTGGTCTTCTTTGTTGCGCGGGTAGGAAGTCATATAGACAGCTGTGCCGGCAATAGGAAGCGAGGCCTTGCCGCCGCCGAGACGGTCGCGGATCTCACCGCCGGTACCGGTGGCGGCACCGTTGAACGGCTCTACAGTGGTGGGGAAATTGTGCGTCTCCGCCTTCAATGAGATGACGGATTCGATATCCTTGATTTCAAAAAAATCGGAAGTGTCGTTGGATGCGGGAGCGAATTGCTCGATGACGGGTCCTTCATTGAATGCGACATTGTCCTTATATGCGGAAACAAGACGGTTGGGATTGGTCTTGGAGGTCTTGCGGATAAGGTTGAAAAGTGAGCTCGGCTTTTCTTCGCCGTCAATGATGTAAATACCGTTGAAGATTTTATGACGGCAATGCTCGGAATTCACTTGCGAGAAACCGAAAACCTCGCTGTCTGTCAGCGGACGGCCGATTTTTCCGGCGATGCTGTTGAGGTATTCTATTTCCTGAGGACTGAGGGCCAGACCTTCCTGTCGGTTGTATTCGGCGATATCCTGAATATAGACAATGGGATCAGGCAATTTGTCAATGGTGAAAATGCTTTGGTCAAGCCCGTCATAAATGCGTTGAAGCATAGGGTCATATTCGGCCTCTTTACTGCTGACGGGGAAATATTCCTCAATGCGCCGGATGCCTTTCAGACCCAGGTTCATCGTAATCTCCACCGCATTGGTGCTCCACGGGGTGATCATTTCCCGTCTCGGGCCGACAAAAATGCCATCAAGTGTTTCACATTCAAGAGGAAGAGCATTGCTGAAAAGCCATATCAGCTTTTTGATGTCTTCTTGTGGAAAGGCCTGTGCTGTCTCAACAGCCAGAATGTGGCCTTCTTGGGATTTAAAAAACTGAATCATATTTTATTGTAACGTTAATTGCGAAGATTGCCTATTACGATACAAAAGTACAATCAAAAATACAGATATGGAAGTCAGCCGAAAAAAATGTAGTCTCATGACGGCTTGAATCTGCTTATTTTCTTGAAAGTTGTTTAAATTTGTTTCGGGATTTTTTGAAGGCTGTTTTTGAGTACGGTTTTGTCTATCGTTTTGCGTAAAATAGCGGGCTGTTTGAGCAAAAGGATGGGCAAAACAGGCCAAAAAGAGCGTCAAAAAAGCCGAAAACTGCATGATGCTATTATTTGTTGTGAGAAATTCAAACAGCTTAGCTTCCTGGCTTTGTGACGGACAGAAAATGGAACAGAATATGAAAAAGATAATTGGTTGGCTTCTGACACTGTTGATGGTATGGCCCGCCCTGGCCGAATCTCACAGGGTGGCCAGATTTTACCATGTCTCATCGCCGGACGCCTCTATGGTGTTGGACATTCCTGTGGGCTCTTTCAGCCTTTCATACGGGGGGAATCTCCTGCTTCAGGACTCACGTGTGGCATTATACTTGAACGATGGTTCCAAACTCACATTAGGAGGGAGGATTGTCCATACTTCTCATGAGGAAAGTGTGGTTGCCCCGGTGGATTCATTGAACCCTCCGATGAAATTTCTGGCCGATGGGTTCAATGTCTTCAGAATGGAATATGAATGCGGATATGGTATTGAATGGCTGGTTGCGGACAAAGGCATGGCTTACAGATGGTATGTGGCTTCTTCAAATGATTCGGTTCTCCCTGTGGACGAGGAAATGATTTTCTCGTTTCCATCGGACAGAATCGCTTATCTTCCATGTGCCGGAAATGGAAATTACCGGGCCGGCCGGCGTAAGAGCCATTCTGTCGTACGCCTGTCGGAAGTGACGGGGGAAGCGGCCTGTTGGCCCGTCTCCGTGGACTGTGACGGGCAAATCGTGACGATAGATGCTTCTGACCGGAATTGGAGGATTGTCTCCCTGTCTGCTGACAACCCCGCATTTTCCATGCCCAAGGCTGACTTCGGTTATCCGATTGATCCTGTGCCGTTTACCAATGTCAAGGTCTGTGATGACTTTTGGGGGCAACGTCTGAAGGCCAGTCGCGAAGTGACTATTCCTCTGGCATTTCAGAAATGCGATGAGACAGGCCGTTATGACAATTTCGTGAAAGCGGCCCATCCGAGCGACGCCTATAAAGTCGGAGGATTCTCTTTTGACGACACGGATGTCTATAAAGCCATAGAAGGGGCGGCTTATCTGCTTCAGACTTATCCCGACAAGGCCTTGGAAGCCTATATCGACAGTATTCTGACTATTGTGGAAGCCGCTCAGGAGCCCGATGGATATTTATATACAGCCAGGACAATGAATCCTACTCATCCCCACGATTGGTCAGGCCATGCCCGTTGGATCAAGGAGGAAGATCTCAGTCACGAATTGTATAATCTTGGTCACATGGTGGAATCGGCCATTGCGTATTATCAGGCGACCGGTAAACGCCGGTATCTGGATATTGCCATCCGTTATGCGGATTGTGTCTGCCGTGAGGTGGGACCGAATCCGGGTCAGGCCTGCGTGGTCCCGGGACATCAGATTGCTGAAATGGCTTTGGCGAAACTCTATTCTCTGACGGGTGAGCGCAAGTATTTGGATGAGGCGAAGTTCTTTTTGGATTATCGTGGAAAAACCAGTATCAGGACGGAATATTCCCAGTCTCATCTGCCTGTGTCGGAACAGTCGGAGGCGGTCGGCCATGCGGTCCGGGCTTCCTATATGTATGCTGGGATTGCGGATGTGGCCGCTTTGTCGGGCGACACGGCCTATGTGGCAGCCATCGACCGGATATGGGAGAATATTGTAGGGAAAAAACTGTATATCACCGGTGGAATCGGGGCGACCAACCGGGGCGAGGCTTTCGGGAGGAATTATGAACTTCCCAATATGTCGGCCTATTGTGAGACTTGTGCCGCCATTGGCAATGTCTATGTCAATTATCGGATGTTCCTTCTTCACGGTCTCTCAAAATATTTCGATGTGCTGGAACGTACTTTGTACAACGGCCTTTTGAGCGGGGTCTCCATGGATGGCGGAGGCTTTTTCTATCCCAATCCTCTGGAATCGGACGGACAGCATGAGAGGCAGCCTTGGTTCGGTTGCGCCTGTTGCCCGAGCAATATCTGCCGTTTTATCCCTTCCGTTCCGGGATATGTGTATGCCGTCAAAGACGACCGGCTATATGTCAATCTGTTTATGGCCAACCAGGCCGAGATGTCGGTGAAAGGGAAAAAAGTCCAACTTGAGCAAATCACCGATTATCCTTGGAAAGGCGATGTCGCGATTAAAGTGAAACATTCCGCCGGGCAGTTCACAATGAAAGTGCGTGTGCCCGGATGGATGCGCAATCAGGTGGTCCCCAGTGATTTATACCGCTATGCCGATAATCTTTCGCCCAAATGGGGCCTCCGTTTGAATGGGGAGGAACTGGATGCTGAATCATATTTGTCAGAAGACGGCTATTTGACTGTGGACCGCCGATGGAAAACGGGGGATATGCTTGAATTGTGGTCTGAAATGCCTGCCCGGGTTGTCAGAGCCCATCCCAATGTGAAGGCCGATAACGGACGTGTCGCCATAGAAAGGGGCCCTGTTGTCTATTGTGCGGAATGGCCGGATAATGATTTTTCTGTCCGAAAAATCCTGTTGAATCAACAGCCCCGTTTTGAGGTGGTTGAATGTAAGGACAGTCTGAACGGCCTTGATAAAATAAGGACAGACGCACAATCTTTGTCTTTTGACGAATCTGGAAAACTCGTTGTCAAAGATGTGCGTCTGACACTGATTCCTTACTATGCGTGGGCCCATCGTGGGCGCGGAGAGATGGTGGTGTGGATCCCTCAAGACCTTCTATGAACGGATTTTCACGCGGATTACCACTTCTGTGGCAGGTTCCATGCTGATTTTTAATCTTTTGCGTTTTGCCTTGGCTTTCGTCCATTCTCCATCCCAGATGCCTTCCGGACTGATGCTTTTTCCACCGAGCGTTATATCATGTTTGGTGGCGATATCTCCGTTTTCCGCTTTCAGCCAGATTTGTCTGCATCTGCGGGCAAAGGTGTGGCCTTTCGGAAGGTTCACTTGAATCTCGGAGGCCTGGCTGATGTCGTGATTTTTGTTGATGAGTGTGATGTAAACATACTTCTGATTCTCAAGGCAGGCGTAGGCGGCGATGTTCTTAGTGCTGTCGCTCAGACTGACTGGAATCATGGATCCGTGGCATCCCAATTGGAACATTTTCAGTCCGTAGGCCAGAGGGCGGATATCCAAGCCGTTCTCCGCCCGGACAAAAGCGGCATAACGGCTGGTTACCGTACCGCTGCCGCCGCCTACGCTGTCTCCCGTATGGAAATTGAATCCCTGACAGCCACGCGACGACCACCAATACATAAAATCGGTTCCCCAAAGGGCGGCAGTATAAGTGTCGCTGGCATCGAGCAGACCTCCGTACCAGACGCTGTTGCATTCAGAGAGTTTGAACGGCCCTCGCGAGATGGCGGGCTTCACCTTCTCATAAACACCATGATATACTTTATACATTTCCCCGGACAGCAATTCATGGCGCTTTTCAGCGGCATCGACCGGAATCAGACCTTCGGCACCGTGATGGAAGGGGTTTTTATAGGCACAATCGCCCGGGTAATTATGCATGGTCAGCAGCTTGACCGGACCGCCTTCACCGCCGAAATGGTCCAAAACAAATTGGTAGAGCGGAGGATTCGGATTGTCATCGGGAGCGCAGAACGGCATATCGGGAGCGACTTCACGAATGGCCTGATAGATGCTGTCCCAATGCGGGAAAAACTGATTGTCAAAATCTTTGTAATAACTCGGTTCGTTTCCGATGGCGAAATAATCCAACAGATCCGCATATTTGTCGTGAATCTGTTTGGCAATCCGGGCGGCGGAGGCGGGATCTCCATTACGGAGCCTGAAGGAATAGATAACCTTGATTCCGGCTTTTTTGGCGAAACTGAAAAGCATGTCGATGTCCTCCGGCGAGGGAATGGCCGTGCGGGACACGTCAACCGAGTTGCCACCGATACGCAGGCTTTTGACACCCATGGTCTGGAAGGCGTTCACGATGGCTTTGTTGTTGGGATCGAAGTAATATTTCCCGTTTTCATCGGGCAAAAGCATCTTTGCCTCATAACTTAGACCGATGCTGCCGGCGGGGGGTGTGCTGAGAACCTGGTCGGGTTGCAGATTTACTTCCACGACATTCGCGCTGTGGATGCTGAGAGAGCAGAGACTCAACAGAGCAGACATAAAACAAAAACGATAGACTTTCATTCCGTATAAGATGATAGGGTGAATAAATGGCTTGTTGATAGGAGTTTATTGTCGTTGCAATGATACAAATATCTGTTCCTCGCATCAAGCCCGGGAGGGTAAAATACTGTTAAAGTGATGCCCCGATAGTAATGGTGATTGCAAAAGATTGATAAACGCTTGTATCATACCGGCTGTCTGTTTATTTTTGTTGTCAAAGAGATGTCGGGTATAAGCCTGTAGGTTCATGTATAAAACAATATGAAGATGAAAAAGAGAATTATCACATTGGTTATGAGTGTTATGGCTGTCTCTGTCCTTTCCCTGGCGCAAGAAACACCGTCACTTGGTATTACACGCGATATGGTGGGAGCCGAGAATCTTCCTTCTGCCATCGCGCCTATCGAGGCTCCGTTTGATATGCCGCAGCTTCAACGCCCGGTTTTCCCGAAAAGAAAGTCTGTGGTCAGGCTGAAGGCCGGAATGGACTGTAAGGCTGTGACTTCTGCCATTCAGTCGGCCATTGAGTCGATGAACAAAAGAGGCGGCGGTCAGGTGATTGTTCCTGCCGGCGAATGGACCACCGGCCGTATCATTCTGTTGAGCAACGTCGATCTTCATCTTTCCGAAGGTTGTGTGCTTCATTTCAGCCCTTCGCTCGAGGATTATCTTCCCGCAGTGTTCACCCGCAGTGCCGGAGTGGAAGGTATGGGCCCGGGCAGTTGCATCTACGCCTACAAACAGCATAATATCGCATTGACGGGCAAAGGGAAAATGGTCGGTCCGGAGAACGGCTGCGAGATGCGCCAGCTTCAGATTGGATACGGTTCTTTCGATTCTTATGTGGAATATGACAAACCGGCGACAGAACGTTTCTACGATGGCCGTGACGGAGGAAAGATTTTCTCACCGACTTTCATCGGCCCTGTGGAATGTTCCAATGTGTTGATTGAAGGTGTCAGTCTGGAGCATTCCATGTTTTGGAATATCGTCCCTGTTTATTGCGACAGCGTGATTATCCGCGGCGTGAGTGTCTATTCCGTCGGAGTCGCCATGGGTGACGGTATGGATATAGAGTCGAGCCGCAATGTCCTGATTGAGTATTGTACTTTGGAGAATGGAGACGATTGTTTCACGCTCAAATGCGGCCGCGGCATTGACGGTCTGCGGGTGAACCGTCCGACGGAAAACATTGTGCTCCGTTACAATCTGGTGAATGGCGGACATGGCGGAATCACCTGTGGCAGCGAGACTTCCGGCATGATCAGAAATGTCTATGGTCACGATTGTCTGTTCTGCAATGCCAGTGTGGGCATCCGTTTCAAAACACGTCGTCCGCGCGGCGGTGGCGGTGAGAATCTGTATTACAACCGAATCCGTATGGAGAATTGCGGAACGGCCATTTCCGTCGATATGTTGGGCGCCAATGTCTATAAAGGTACCATTTCTTCAGACGATCCGCAGCCTGTCAACGAATTTACTCCGACCTATCACGACATCGATATACGCAACCTTGAGATTGTCGGATCGAAAACGTTCTTGAAAGGGACCGGTATTCCGGAAAGTCCGGGACGTGATATTGTGATTGACAACGTCAATGCTCAGGCAATGGAATTCGGCAAGCTTATCCATATGGACGGTTTGAAGCTTTCCAATGCCAAGCTGCAGTTGATGAGCCCGGCCATGTCGGTGACGGACACGAAGAATTTCCAATGGGAGGAAGTGACGGTCACCGTTATGGGGAAATAATGTGAAATCAATATTCTGAGGATAATGAAAGATCGTTTTGATGGGAATCTGGCCGACTCGCAGGCCACCGCGGTGGAAGCGATAAAACCGGAAAAATTTGATATTGAGAAATATGCGGCATACGCCGGCGAATTGGAGGAAAAGTGCAAGTCATTTTGGAATTCCGATTCCGGAGTCTTGGTCTATCGCCGGATGAGGGTGGCGGAAGTCTTCTCTGCAGGCAGCCGTGATATGAAGAACTCGCTGGAGTGGCAGTTGGGTGCTTTGGAAAAAAGCATGCTTTTCAAAGCCGACATTCCAAATTTTCTGGAACCATGGTATGGCTTGGGCGTGGTGGCCACAGCGTTCGGCCTTGATTATTTCTGGGCTCCAGGGCTGGCCCCTGCTATCGAAGGCAAGTTCGCCTCGACGGAAGAATTGCTCAAGGCGCCTTTCCGTCCCGTGGCGGAAACGGAGGTCGGCCGTCACAATTTGGAGATGATTGAGTATTTTCTGGACAAGACCAAAGGCCGTCTGCCCTTGTCTTTCTGTGATTTGCAGTCGCCTCTCAACAATTTGAGCAACATCATCGATACCAGCCAGTTTTATCTCGATTTCTGTCTCGATCCCGAGAATGTGCGTTTGGCGATGGATCGCGTGGCCGACCTGACCATAGATTTCACCCGCAAACAACAGGATATGATAGGAGATGCTTTGGTCAAACCGGGCCACGGATTTTCGTCAGCCCGCAGTTTCGACGGTATCGGCCTGAGTGACGACAGTATCACGATGTTGTCTCCCGATTTGTATGAGGATTTGTGTATGCCGGCCATGGTCAAATGCGGAAACGCTTTCGGAGGTGCGGTTTTCCACAGCTGCGGCAATTGGTCGGACAAGAAACAATTGGTGGCCTCTATGGAGAATCTGCGTATGGCCGACGGCGCTTTCTCTCTGGCGACCGATCCGGGTGCCAATCCCACCGAGGGTTTCGCCGATGTGTTCGCAGGTACCGGCATAGTCTTGAATACCAGAATCGTGGGTGATGCCGATCTGGTCGAGGAAAAGGTCCGTCAGTTGTGGAAGCCTGGAATGAAGCTTATCGTGGTTACCTATTGTCAGACACCCGAGGAGCAAGAAATCATATATAATAGAATTCACGAGATATGTCAGTAGTTAAAGATTCGCCCATCGGTCACTACCGTTGGAGAGTGGTGGCTTTGTTGTTTTTCGCCACCACCATCAATTACATCGATCGTCAGGTGTTGGGTATGTTGAAACCCTACATCGCCGGCGATATCGGAATCACAGAAGCCGGTTATGGCTATATCGTTTCCGCTTTTCAGGCCGCCTATGCAATCGGTCTGCTTTTTGTCGGACGGCTTATTGACAAATATGGGACCCGTATCACCTATGCTGTCGGCATCGTGATCTGGAGTTTGGCCGGCTGCCTTCATTCTGCGGCCAGAAGCGCTGTCGGCTTCGGGTTTGCCCGTTTTTTCCTCGGTATCGGCGAATCCGCCAACTTCCCCTCGGCAGTGAAAGCCACGGCTGAGTGGTTTCCCAAACGGGAAAGAGCCTTGGCGACCGGAATTTTCAATTCGGGCAGTAATATCGGTGCGGTGGTCGCTCCCTTGATTGTGACATTTGTCACCATCAAATACGGTTGGCAGTGGGCCTTCATCATCACAGGCGCGCTGGGTTTTGTCTGGCTGCTGTTCTGGCTTCCGATGTACAAACTTCCCAAAGACGACAAGAGACTCAGCCAAGCGGAACTCGATTATATCAACGAGGACGGCGTGGAAGAAGAGACCAAAAAAGAGAAGATAGCCTGGAACCAGCTTTTCCGCTTCAAAGGCACGGTAGGAATCTGTCTCTCCCGTTTTGTCTGCGACTGGGTATGGTGGTTCTTCTTGTTCTGGGCTCCCGATTTTCTGGCAAAAACGCACGGAGTTGATCTTATGCATATGCAATGGGCCTTGATAATCATCTATACCTTCGCGGCGTTCGGCGGTGTCTCGGGCGGAGCGTTATCCTCTTTCCTGATCAAGCGTGGCCATAAAGTGGCCTTCTCCCGCAAGGCGGCGATGCTTGTCTGCGCCTTGTTGGTGGTGCCTGTCATTCTGTTGCCATCTACCAAGACCATTGCGGCCGCCATCATCCTGATTGGTCTGGCGACATTCGCCCATCAAGGCTGGGCTTCCAATATCTTCACGTTGGTTTCAGATTATTATCCCAAAAACATGGTTGCTACGATGACTTCGCTGGCCAGTTTCTGCGGCTCAATCGGTGGTGTGCTGGCCGCCTCGTTTGTCGGTAATATCCTCGAAATCACCGGAAGTTATTTCGTGGTGTTCTTAGTCGCCGGATTGGCCTATCTGCTGGCTTGGTGCTGCTTGCAGATATTCCTTCCGCGTAACGGAAAACAATATGAGGAAAAGGCTGCCTGATGTCAGTCTTTGACTTGCTCAACCCCTTGGGGCAATTGTATTTCGGATATGACTGCCCCTTTTTTATCTTTGCTGTGTCTGACGCGGATAGGCCCGTAGGGAGTGGGGAAGCTGCCTTCCGCAAATTCAAGATTACCGAGATGCGGCTCGATACGTACTTTTCGGCAGCCAGGCTCAAGAATCTGAATGCCGAGCACATATTTGGACAGCCAGGGACATGGCCCCGATGACCAGCCGTGGCAGAAACTGTGCCGATAGCCGTGATAGCAGTAGTCTCCATAGGAACCGTGGACATCGACTTTGCCTTCG
>JAZRWU010000269.1:0-1627 GCA_045599885.1 Bacteroidales bacterium
TTTTGAAGATAGATTTTTTCGGGCGGATTGGTATGCCCATCTGCTCTGCCATATCAGATGTGACATCACGGAATTCCTGTTTCAGCCGATGCTCATTGTTGATGACAAAGGCATAGAATTCTGCTGTTTCCAGCGAGAGCAGCTTTTTGTAGGCGCTGTTGCCCTTGCGGAACAGACGCTCCAGAATGGTTTTGACCTTGCCTGTCGGCATACCGATGGCGGTCTTGATGGAGTCCACACTATGGAGAAGCTGAATACCGTGCTTATGGGTATCCACACGCTTGTGGGTGGTGTAATAGCTGGTACTTTCGGCAACAGCAGAGGAACGGACGAACTGGCCGTGCAGGGCCTGACCGAAGATTTGGTCACCGAAAACATATCCGGCATCTGCCATCAGCATCTGATTCTGTTTCTTATCGCCGCCTAGCTTGTATTTCTTGACCAGTGCGGCATACACTTTATTCAACACCTCACGCTCGCCGAGGCCGTCAAAATCGAGGTCACGGATTTGCTTTTCCAGCGTGAAAGTCTTACACACAGGCTTCAGGAACAGACGGCGGGTCTCATACGCCTTGTCCATGTTAGCCAGCAGGCCAGCCTTGTATTTTTCATCGAAGGTATACACATAGCAGAAGTCCAGAAGGTCATCCTCATAATGAGTGGCCTCCGGGATTCTGCGGATACGACCGATGGTCTGGATTTCAAAATTCTCGCTCATGCCTTCACGCAGCTTGACCAGAATTTTGGCACGGGGACAATCCCATCCGGTGCTGATGGCCTGCTTCATGAGCAAGAACACAGGCTGTGCATCGTTTTCGGTCAAATTGTCCGGGAGGTCTTTTTTGTCCTCACTCATCCATTTGCTGACCATGCCGTTGTCGTAAGTGTAGCCCATCGACTCCAGCTTGCGCTCCACGGCCACGATGGTTTCCGGCTGACCGTTCGGGAACTGAATCAGCACCAGCGGACGGATATTTTTGCCAATGGCCTGATAGTGTGCGCTGATGGATTTGCGCTTGGCATCAGCGAGGTCGAGCAGATAATCGTAGTCATCGGTGATTTCCACACCATCCGTGATACCCTCATTCACATAGAGGGCCTTGGTAATCAGGCCAGCGTTGATAACATCCAGTTCGTCAATCTCAAAGTATTCGTAGCGTTTGTTCTCTTCGGCGGTGGCGCTGACACGCACGATGTTCTTTGCGGAGAACGCATCAATGATGGTACGGGCCTTGGCGGTATTGTTGGAATGCTCCTCATCAATGATGACGATGAAGGCGATACCCTTGCGGTGGGCATCGGCAATGCGGTCAAACAGATTCTTGCGTTCACTGTCCCGGACGGCCGTGTTGCCCTTTTTGGTGACAAGTTCCCAGTTGATGAAAGTGGTGCTTTCCGGCTCAAAGCCATTTTGGAGAGCATCGAACAGATTTTGCGTATTCAGGTGCGGAGCAAATTTCCGCATCTTCTGGCGGCTCTGTTCTTCCAAATCGCCCTTGCCGGGGCAGAGCCAGATAAAGGCGGCGTGGGAATCAACTTTATTCAAATATTTATCCACAAAATCAATCAGCATGACAGTTTTGCCGGAGCCTGTAGGTGCTTTCATGACGATGGTTTGCTTACTGTT
>JAZRWU010000270.1:0-3069 GCA_045599885.1 Bacteroidales bacterium
CCGTCATATACCTTTGATAGCTGTGCCCACGTTGGAGATTCTATGCCGTCGGGTGAGAAAGACAACGGATATCCCCGACGATGCCTTGTTGTGCCCGATGATCGATGCCCGGCGGATGGAAGTCTATACCGCACTTTACGATACTTCGTTGAACAATCTTCAGAAAGTTCAGGCTTTGATTGTCGAAGAGGACAGTTTCTCTCAGCTTTCTCCCGAGCGTAAGCTGTTCATCTTCGGAGACGGAGCCTCGAAATGCGCCCCGGTGATCGCTCATCCGGGATTGTGCCTGGTGGAGAATATCGTACCGCAGGCCTGTGATATGCCTGATGCCGCCCTGGAAGCCTGGGAAGCGCAGCGTTTCGAGGATATCGCCTATTACGAACCTTTCTATCTCAAGGAGTTTCAGGCGACGGTACCCCATAAACTCAACGAATTGATTCATCATAATAATTCATAGAACCTTATGGAAGTCAACGAACTGGAATACAATACGCAGATGAAGCCTATGCCTCTGCCGGAATATGGACGCAACATCCAGCGGATGGTGGATTATGCTTTGACGCTGGAAAACCGTGAGGAAAGAACCCGTTGCGCTCAGAGCATCGTCAGGACGATGGGCAATATGTTCCCACACCTGCGTGACGTGGCCGATTTCAAGCACAAACTTTGGGATCATCTGGCCATTATGTCCGATTTCAAGTTGGATATCGATTATCCTTGTGAGATTGTCCCGCCGGAGAATCTGCTGACCAAACCCGAGAATGTCCCCTACGAGAACGGTGTGATCCAAGTGCGTCATTATGGAAAAACCGTCGTGGAACTGATCGCCAAGGCGGTCGGGATGGAGGAAGGCGCGGAGAAGAAACGCTTGATTCAACTGATAGCCAATCACATGAAAAAGAGTTTCCTGCTGATGAACCACGAAATCGCCGACGATAAGAAAATCCGGGACGATTTGGCTTTGCTCAGTCAGGGAAGAATTGATTTGCCGGAAGAAGCTCTGGGACTGATGGAAATCCGCGAGGTCCAGCCTTCCTCCAAGAAAAATGCGAAACGTCGGAAATAAATTCACCTGTCATGTCGTCGTTTATTATCGAAGGAGGCCATTCCCTCCAAGGCAGCATACGGGCTCAGGGAGCCAAGAACGAAGCTCTACAGTTGCTATGCGCTACTTTGCTTACGGAAGAGAAAGTGGTGTTGCACAATCTGCCTGATATTTTGGATATCAACAATCTGATTGATATTTTGAGGGATCTGGGCGAAGAAGTCTCCAATCTGGGAAACGGCAGCTGGAGTTTCTGTGCCGCCGGAGTGGATGTCAAGCGCATGGAGGAACCCGGGTTTCTCCGTAAGATTTCCTCGCTCCGGGGCTCGGTGATGATTGTCGGCCCATTGGTGGCCCGCTTCGGCAAAGCTCTGATAGCCAAACCCGGAGGAGATAAAATCGGCCGTCGTCGTCTGGATACGCATTTCCAGGGCATTCAGCAGTTGGGCGCCTCTTTTGAATACGATGCGCAGCATAGCACCTATATTGTCCGGGCAGGACATCTCAAAGGCTGTTATATGCTGCTTGACGAGGCCTCTGTGACCGGTACGGCCAATATTCTGATGGCGGCGGTACTCGCGGAAGGCAAAACCACGATATACAATGCCGCCTGCGAACCTTATATCCAGCAGCTATGCCGGATGCTCAATGCGATGGGTGCCCGCATATCCGGTGTGGGCAGCAATCTGCTGACGGTCGAAGGGGTAGAGCATCTGCAGGGATGTGAGATGCGGATTCTGCCCGATATGATAGAAGTGGGCAGTTTCATCGGTATCGCGGCGATGACTCAATCGGAAATGACCATCTCCCATGTGGGCTATGAGGAATTGGGCATCATCCCCCGCAGTTTTGAGCGTCTTGGTATCCGCATGGAACGCCGCGGCGACGATTTGTACATTCCGGCTCAGGAACACTATACCATAGAGAATTTTATTGACGGTTCCATCATGACGATTGCCGACGCACCTTGGCCCGGCCTGACTCCCGACCTCCTCTCGGTGTTGCTGGTGACGGCCACGCAAGCGGAAGGCTGTGTGCTGATCCATCAGAAAATGTTCGAGAGCCGCCTGTTCTTTGTGGACAAGCTGATAGATATGGGAGCTCAGATCATCCTTTGTGATCCTCACCGCGCTACGGTCATCGGATTGGACCACCGTCAGCCTTTGCGTCCCGCATCGATGACCTCTCCCGATATCCGGGCGGGTATCGCGCTGCTGATTGCCGCCTTGTCGGCTCCGGGAACCTCGCGCATCCACAACATCGAACAGATCGACCGGGGTTACGAGCGTATCGACGAGCGTCTTAACGCCTTGGGCGCCAGAATTATCCGTGAGTGTTAGCTGACAGCTTCCTGAATTCTATGATTACCGCGTCTGAAGTGTTCCGTATCGGCCGTCTCCACAAACCTCATGGCTTGGGAGGCGAGATTTGTTTCTCTTTTACCGATGATGTGTTTGACCGCACCGGATCGCCCTATTGGGTGATGGAAATGGACGGCATCCTGGTTCCGTTTTTTCTGGAATCCTACCGTTTCAGCAGTGAGACCGGCGCCTTGGTGAAGTTTCTGGATATGGATGATGCCGAAGCGGTCCGTTTGCTGTGCGACCACGATGTCTATTATCCGAAACGCTATGCCGATTCTCAATGCGGGGAAACGCAGACGTGGCAGGATTTCATAGGCTGGAAAGTCTTCGATTCCAAATGGGGATACCTGGGACAAGTGTCGGATGTGGACGATTCCACCATGAATGTCCTGTTCGCCCTGAAGACAGAACAGGGAGACGGACTCATCCTTCCTGCCAATGAAGATCTGATGGAAAAGGTGGACGAAGCCGGACATTGCCTGGTGATGAATCTGCCGGAAGGACTTTTGAATCCCGAAGAAGAATGATAGAGAGCCGCCAGTTGTGCATCGGTTACCGGACGGCCCGTCAGACGCATTGCGTGCAGGCCCATCTGGACTTCTGTCTGCCTCCATCCAGGCTGGTCTCCCTGATAGGTCCTAACGGAAGCGGCAAATCGAC
>JAZRWU010000271.1:0-2565 GCA_045599885.1 Bacteroidales bacterium
CAATGACAGACTCTTGACAGATTATCCATCAGGGAATCGATGCCGTCTTGGTCGGGATGGAAGACGAAATCCGCCTTTTGATAATAGGGAAGTCTTTCTTCAAAAAGATGATGCACTCTCGAACGTAATGTGTTTTCTCCCCCGCCTTGTCTGTTTCCGTGAAGGTAAAGCATCGGACGCGCGCCCTTGTCCGACTCCAAACGCTTCAGCAATTCTTCTTCCGGAATATCCAGAAAAACCGTCACTCCGGCACTTTTCATAAAATCAAGATTGTCCGAATAGCATGGCGTTCCTCCACCTGTTGATATCACACAAGGGCCATATTCGGCGATTTCATGAAGACAGCGCCGTTCCAAAATACGGAATCCCTCCTCTCCTTGAGAATCAAAGAGAGAAGGGATTGAAAGTTGAGCTTTATTTTCGATATATGAATCCAGATCTATAAAATCCCAATGAAGATCATCCGCCAAACGCTTTCCGAGAGTGCTCTTCCCGGCGGCCATGAATCCTATCAGGAAAATCCGGTTCATTTACTTACCAGCGGGTATTACGCATGTCACCCGACTCGGCAAATTCAATATGCATCTTCAGACTGTTGGCCAAAGTATGAGGAGTATGACCGCCTTTTGACAGCTTCAGGTAATCCCACATCAATTGTTTGTATTCGGGATGAACACAATTCTCAATGATGGTTTCTGCCTTTTGAATCGGTGTCTTTCCACGCAAATCGGCTACGCCCTGCTCAGTCACGAGAATCTTGACGGAATGCTCGCTGTGATCCACATGTGAGACCATAGGAACAATAGCACTGATCTTTCCACCTTTAGCCACCGAAGGACAAGTGTAGATGGACAGATAAGCATTGCGTGTGAAGTCTCCGGAACCGCCGATACCGTTCATCATCTTGGTACCCAAAACGTGAGTACTGTTGATGTTGCCGAAAAGGTCGGCTTCCAGAGCCGTGTTGATGGTAATCAGTCCCAGACGGCGGGCCACTTCAGGGCTGTTGGAAATTTCCTGAGGACGGAGAACCAGTTTATCCTTGAAGAAATTCCAATCATCATAAATGGAACCCAGAACTTCCGGAGTGATTGTCAGAGAACAACCGGAGGCAAATTTGACATTGCCTTCTTTCATCAAACCGATAACAGCGTCCTGAATCACTTCCGTGTACATTTCGAAAGGAGGAATATCGGGATTCTCACCCAGCGAACCCAGCAAAGCATTGGCGATATTGCCGACACCCGATTGGATGGGAAGGAAACCGGCAGGGATACGCCCGGCTTTCATCTCTCCGGCCAAGAAACCGGCGACTCTTTCACCAATCGTCGTGGTCACTTCGTCGGGAGCGGTAAAACCTTTCACCTGGTCGTTCATGTTGTTTTCAACCACACCGATAATCTTGGACGGATCCACCTTGAGGACCGGCGAACCGATACGGTCACTGGCTTTGTAAACAGGAATCTCTTTGCGGTATGGAGGATCGGCAGGCTCATAAATATCGTGCAGACCGCGGATGAACTTCGGATGTTTGGTGTTCAACTCAACAATGATACGGTCGGCAAGACGGGCAATCGTAGGAGCGATTCCTACACCTGTCGTCAGAATAATCTCGCCGTTCTCGTTGATATCGGAGGCCTCGATGATGGCCAAATCGACTTTGCCCCAGAAACCGTAACGGATTTCTTGAGCCAATTGGGAAAGATGACCGTCGATATAAGGAGCCGAACCATCGTTGATATGGTCACGGAGGTCTTTATTGGACTGATAAGGAGTACGGAATTTAATACAATTGGCACGTGCCAACACCCCGTCCAGGGAATCGCCTGTGGAAGCTCCGGTAAAAATACCTACTTTGAATTCTCTGCCTGCCTCATGTTCGGCGATAGCCTTGGCGGCGATAGCTCCGGCGACCACTTTGGGAGCACCTGCGGGTGTGAATCCGCTGAAACCGATCTGAAAGCCATTCTCGACTACAGAAGCGGCCTGTTCTGCTGTAATATAATTCAATGACATTATGATAGGAATTTATGTCGCAAAGGTACGCTTTTTTTAAGAAATCAAAACAGGTTCTAAATTGAAATGATTACTTTTGAGCCTTGAACGGAAACTGAGTATGCGGGACGTCATTGAGTTTATAATATCGCTTGTCATCATGATACTTGCCATTGTGGGAAGTGCTTCAAGAAAAGCACGTCAGGCAAAGCAGGCGGCCATGAGGAAACGTATGGAAGACATCGGGAATTCACCTATGGACAACATTCCCGACCTTGAGGAAGTCAGCCGCAAACCGAAAGACGATTATCTGGAGCCTATGGCAAGAATGCAGGCGGAAAAGAATAAAAGATACGGGAATATCGCTCCAAAAAGCCAGATTGAGACTATTCTGATAGAGCCGGAAGAAGATTCCGAACCTGTCCGGCTGGATTTGGACAATATGGAAACGCTGAAGAAAGCCATACTGTATAAAGAGATTCTCGATCCGAAATTTGACCACTGAACCCACCCAAAAAACTATCCGATGGACACTCCTGAAAAGAAATATTTTATTGAGACATACGGTTG
>JAZRWU010000272.1:0-7278 GCA_045599885.1 Bacteroidales bacterium
CGCTCCAATGCCATCGCCGGGCTGTCGATATCGCCGTCGGCAAAACGGGCACGGGTAATCTCGAAACTCTTCTCGGCCACAGCGATGTTCTTCTCCAGCAGTTGGAGACGCTTCAGACTGCTGTTGACGTCGGCCACCAGGTTGCGGACCTCGTTCTCGATGCTGCGGCGCGTTTCCTCCTGCTGCATGATGGTTTTCTTGAGCGAGGCTTCGGCGGCACGCACCTGAGCCTTGTTCTCACCGAAATCGAGAATCGGCACGCTGACACTCAGGCCCACACCGTAGTTCTGAGGACGGTCGATGTAGTTGGAAGCCATATTCTGCAGAGAGCTCTGGAAGGTATTTCCGGTTTCGGGCATCTCGCTCACACCGACCTTCTCGAAATAGGCCGAAAGACTGGCGGTGGGAAGTCCGGCAGCTTTCTGACGCTTGAGCGACATCCGGCTGAGTTCTTCCTGAATCTCCTGCTCGCGGATTTCGAGACGGTTGGCCATGGCCAAATCAATGGCTTTCTGCTCATCCACAACAACAATCTTGTAATCACCGAGTTCCAGATTGAGCACCACGCTGTCGCGCAAGTCAAGGCCGATAAGTTCCTTGAAAGAGTTGGCGGCAGAATTGAGGTTGATGAGCGCCATATCGTAGCTGTTCTGAGCCTCAGCCAAATCGACTTCCATCTGCAAAGCATCCACCTCGCGGATCAGACCGGCGGCGTATTTGTTCTTGGCAATTTCGTAGGTCTCCTGCTGGCGTTCGAGGTTGCTGGCCGAAAGCTCACAACTTTTCTGCACCTGCAAAAGATTGTAGAACGAGCTCGACACACTGTATATCAGGTTCAAATCCTCCCGTTTCAACTGTTTCTGGGTCCGCTCATAATTCAACTTGGCCTGACGCATCTGCGATTTGACAGCATTGTAGGCATACAAAGCGTCCAAAGGCTGCGAAAGACCGATACGGGTGTTGAGATTCATCAGACGCTTGCCGTTGTAGATATCGTCGGTATTGTTGAGCCCTCCCGTCAGGTAGATGCGGCCGTTGGTGATCAAAGGCTGGTTGACCGTCAGGTTGCTGCTGTAATTGAGCTGACGTACAGGATAATAGGAAATACCCGCCGTATCCTCGAACGAACGGACGGTCTCGGTATATTGAGGGATGTTGAAATCCATCGTGATATGCGTTTTCAATCCCGCCGTCGTGGATTTCAGATTGTATTCCATAATCCGCATATCTTCCTTGAGACTCCGCATCGTGAAACTCTTGTCGCGGGCAATCTCTATGCTTTGCTCCAAATCGAGATGATACACTTCCGACATCGCCGTCAGGCAGAAAGTCAAAGCAGTCAGCGTCAATAGGATTCTCTTCATATCTTGTGATGTTTGATTCTGTTTTTATTATCCACGGGTCCTCATGATAGCATCGGCCACATCGGATTTGCGTTCGTTCTTCTCGTCCGAGGAAATCTGTCCGTCCTTAATGAAAATGATACGGCGGCTGTATTCGGCCACCTCGCGTTCGTGCGTGATGACAATCAAGGTATTGCCCTCGTTGTGAAGTTCATCGAACAAGGCCATGATTTCGACACCGGTCTTGGAATCGAGCGCTCCGGTAGGCTCATCGGCCAGCAAAATGCCAGGCTTCGTGACCAGCGCACGCGCAATGGCCACACGCTGACGCTGACCGCCGCTGAGCTCAGAGGGTTTGTGATCCATACGGTCGGCCAATCCTACCCTTTCCATCGCGTGAATGGCCCGCTCCCGACGTTCCTGTTTGGGCACGCCGGCATACATCAAGGGCAATTCCACGTTGTCCAAAGACGACAGTTTGGGCAAAAGATTGAAGTTCTGGAAAATAAACCCGATTTCGCGGTTACGCATCGCCGAAAGCTCATCGTCGTTCAAATCGTTGATGTTGCGGTTGCGGAAAAGATATTCGCCCGAACTGGCGGTGTCGAGACAGCCCAAAATGTTCATCAGCGTGGATTTTCCACTACCCGAAGGCCCCATGATGGCCACATACTCATTCGTATCAATCTGCAGATTGACATCGACCAAAGCCGGCACCAACAGGTCACCGATTTCGTAATTCTTATATAAATGACGGATATCGATCAGCATAGTTTATTCGTAACGGATGGATTCAATAGGTTTCAACTCTGCGGCACGGCGGGCGGGCAGATAACCGAAGCCGATACCGACCAAAACGGAGAAGGTGAAGGCAATCAGCACGGAATACAGACGCACGCAGGTGGAGATATCGGTGAAGAGCGAGACGCCGAAAGCCAAGGTCAGGCCCAAAAACACGCCGATCAGACCGCCGGTGATGCTTATCGTCACCGCCTCGATAACAAACTGGCTCATAATGTCACGTTTACGGGCTCCGATAGCGCGGCGGATACCGATTTCACGGGTACGCTCCATCACAGTGGCCAACATAATGTTCATAATGCCGATACCGCCCACCAACAAGGAGATGGCCGCGATGGCGCCGAGCAGGAAATTGTAAATCCTACGCTCGTTTTCCTCTTGCTTGAGCAGTTCCAGCGGAATGACGATGCTGAAATCGTCGTTGTTGAAATGATGCCGGTTGAGCAAGTGGCGGATGACCTCGGACGACTCCATCAAACGGCTCGAATCGACCACTTTGACGGTAATCTGTTTGATTTCGCTGGCCAGCGAGCTCGCTTTGGAGAAGCGGTGATTGAACGTGCTCAAGGGAATGTAGATATCGTTGTTGAGGTCGCGCGAGGCCAATTCTCCGACGGTTTCGGTAAAGACCGTCTTGGACTTCATCACGCCGATGACCTCCAGCCACTGGTCCTCGACTTTGACCATCTGGCCCAAGGCGGAACGGTTGCCGAAAAAGGATTTGGCCAATCCGGCACCCAACACACAGACCTTCTGGTTGTCATCGTAATGGCTGCGGGTAATGAAAGAACCGTCGCCCGTCTCATAATTCAGAATCTGGATAAAAGAAGGAGTCACACCTATCAGCGTCGATTTGACGGTGATGTCGGTCACTTGCGCCTCCACTTCCTTTTCGGCCTGAGGAGCGACATTCTCCACACCGGGAACGATATCGGCGATGGTGTTGGCGTCTTCCAGACTCAAACCTTGCGAGAAACGTGCCCTGACTTCCTCGAGTTCTTCTTCGGTCATGTTGCGTTCCCGGATAATGATGTTGTTGACACCCAGGTCTTGATATTTGGCGATAGCCTCACGCTTGGCTCCTTCGCCGATGGACAGCATCGTAATGACCGAAGCCACACCGAAAATAATGCCGAGCATCGTCAGGAATGAGCGGAATTTATGATCCAGCAAAGCGCTGACGGCTATTTTGACAATCTCATCAAACTGCATAAGATAAACTATTATTCAGATTACTCGGAAATCTTTTCCTGTTTTTCGTAAAGAGCTTCGACAGGAAGCAACTTCTGTCCTTCCACCACATCCCCCTCGATGACGGAGAAGTGGTTGTTGTGCGAGACAATGCGCACTGGCACTTTGGAGCGGCCGACCATATTCTCCACCCAAAGGAACGAGCGTCCGTTCTCACGATAGATATAATCGTTGGCCACATACAACACATCCTTGAGATGATCCGAAAGGAACTCGCAGCTCACCGTCATACCGGGACGCAGGCGCTCGTCGCTCTTCTTGATCCGGACCACGACACTGAAGACTTTCCGCTGGTCGTTGTCACTGTAGGCATGGCACAAGAGGCCGATGGATTCCACTTCCGCCTCGAACTTCACATCGGGCAAGGCATCCATCCGGACGATTACCGACTGTCCTACCGAGACTTTCGAACGGTCCACCTCGTTGATGCAGGTGTTGACTTTCATCCAGGTCAGATCGGGGACACTGCCCATACTGTTGCCGGCACGGATCTCATCACCGATTTTGATATCGTTACGGCGTCGTCTGGCCACTTGAAATATTCCCGAAATCGGCGTGCGGATGACCAATTGAGGAAGTACGGCATAAGCCATTTCAATGCGGTCGCGGATCTGTTCCATGCGGATCTGCTGGATAATCTCGTTGTAATGGTTGATGATGCGCGTATATTCGATGTTGCGTTTCTCTTTTTCGTAACGGATTTCCGCCTGTCTGAATTGCAGTTCACGGATTTTCCGCTGTTTCTCTGTCTCAAAGCGGGCCGACTCCATCTGAAGACGGCTCATATTGAAAGAGGCCTCGACACTGCGGAGATTCGCGTCCAGATTTTTGTTGTTCACCTCGTTATTGACCCGAAGATTCTGAAGGTCGGACTCGGCATTCTCCAACTGTGTCCGATGGTCTATGATGAACTGCTGAACGGGCGTAGGGTCCAATTGGATGATGGAATCACCGACAGACACCCGGGTACCGTGGTCAATCATGCCGATTATGCGCATCGAAGACCAATACCGTCCGAAACGGGGCATGACCAGCACTTTGGTGTCGGCGGTCACCAATTCCCCTGTTTCGGTGAAACTCATGTTGAAATTGCCGCGCAGCACTTTGGAAGTGTCCAGTTCAGCCTTCTGACAGGAAGACAACAGAAACAGTCCAGCCAATGCGGCCACGCCAAAATATCGGACAGAGTGTCTCATTTCCGTCCTCCTTTCTCAGAGGCTTCTTTTTCAGCTTCTTCCAAAGCCTCCGGATTGATAAGGGCTATCGTCTCACCTGTTTTAAGACCTTCAGTCACAATCACATAATCGGTGTTGCGCTCACCCAGGACCACTTCCTGAGCACGCCATCCCGAGGCCGTCTGGAGATAGACCACGTCTTTTTCATCCTTGCGGAACAAAGCGTTGAGCGGAATATAGCTCACATCGGGAATCTTATCCACCAATATCCGGCAGCTTACCGTCATACCGGGCATCAGTTCGGGCATCTGCTCAAACGAGCGGTTGATAGGCGACGTGATCAGCACTTCGACGGGGAAAACTTTGATGCGGCTGCTGTTGTTCTTGTTGACGGCGAGATTGGCCACCGTAACCACTTTTCCGTGATATATGGAATCGGTAAAGGCATCCGGACGGATCTCCACTTCCAAACCCTCACGGACTTTGGAAATATCCACCTCGTTGATTTTCAGATTGGTTTTCAATTCCCGGAGATTGGGGAGCTCCATAATCGCCTGACCGCTCCATACCTGTTCACCCTCCTGATAGACGGCGTTGGTAGAATAATTCTTACGGAGAATCACAATTCCGGGCGAGGGAGCCACCACATACAGTTGATCGAGGGTGTTTTTGGCATCTTCCAACTCCTGTTCACACTGATGGATACGCAAATCCTTCTGCATCCGTTCCTCGTGTTGCAGACGACGGGTGTTTTCAATCTGATTTTCAGCCTGTTCAAGAGATAGTTCCGCCTGCTGGAGGTTCAGCTCGATTTCCTTACGGGTAATTTCCGCCTCATACTGAGCCGACTCCAAATTCAGACGGGAGATTTCCAAAGAGATTTTACTGACTTCGAAATCGGAAATCATGCCTTCGAGACTGGAGCGTTGCTGAGCCAGCAGTTTCTCCTTTTCCGCATATTGGAGTTCCAGCTGCTGTTCAGAATCCATAATGGCCTTGCGGACATCGGTCGGATCGAAAGTCATCACCGTATCGCCCTCCTCCACTTCCGTACCATCCTCTATCAGCGTGGCGATTTTCAGGTTGCCGTAACGCCAGGAAATCTCGGGCGATTTAATCAGTTTCGACTCCGTTGCCTGGACATCGCCTTCCTCATACAAATCAATATAAAAATCGCCGTGTCTTACTTGAGTGACCGGAATTTCCTCCTGTTTGCTCTTGGAATGGCAAGCCGTCAACAACAAGGGCAGCATCCATATCCACGATATTCTACGCAATTTATCCATTCTTATATCTTGATTCTATCTTGTTCTTATTCATACCTCTTGCCCGTCCGAAGAATACTCTCCGCCGAGGGACGGCTCCTTGTTTTCCTCTGACGGAAGCACCTTCCCAGAAGACAGGCGTTTCCGATGCAGAATCCTCGATTCCTTGGGAGCCACCAGAGAAATCGTCTCGCCGCCCGTCAGACCGTCCTCAATCACCATTTCGTGTGAGGAAAAAGCCCCCACACGGACTTCCTGCTCGCGATATCCTTTAGCTTCTTCCACATACACCACTTTGAGACTGTCTTTGTCAAAGACCGCCACCGTAGGAACGCATATCGTATCGGGAAGATGTTTGAGGGTAATCATACAATTGGCCGAGAATCCGCAGGTGGGAATGGAATCGTAAGTATCCACCGAGGCTGTCACATCATAGACCATCACCTGTGAATCCCAACGAAGCTGGTGTCCCTTTGCGGCCCGGAAACGGATTCTGCCGTCGGCGTATTGCCCCGGCATCGCACTGAAGCTGTAACGTACCGGCTGTCCGCGGCGCAAACGCTTATACACCTGCTCTCCCACCGAGAAACGCACCTCAACTTCGGTGGGGTCCGGTATTTCCGCAATCAGATTGCCGTCGTTGACCTCGTCGCCGATTTCAAGCTTTCCCATATTGTCGGCACCGTCGGCACGCAGGAACATTCCGGAGATGGGAGCGGTCAGCACCAGACCTTTCATCTGCTCACGGTACATGGCGGCCCTTTCCTCATGTTGGCGGAGTTCCATATCCATCCGTTTGAGTTCGGCGCCATTCACGAAACGCGTGACTTCGATGTTTCGTTCGAGTTTTTCCTGCTGGATTTTGGTTTTCTGAAGATTGAGTTCGGCAATGCGGCGCTCCATAGGAGAATAATACTCCATCTGAATGGAATCGAGCTGCGTAAGAGCTTCCTGCAACTCGTTGTTGCGGGCTTCCATTTCCAAACGCGCGAGTTCAGTTTTGAGGTTGGCGACTCCCATCTCATAATTAGCATACAGGACCTCCATATTCTCTTCGAGCATATCTTTCCACTCAATCAGCTGCTTGTTTTCGAGAATGCAGATTGTATCGCCCTCCTGCACCATTTCACCGTCTTCAGTAAGGAAAAGAACCGTTCCACCCATTTCACACTGCACCTGAGTGCTTCGGATTGGATAGACCGTACCTTCAATCACCACCTGATCGTCAAAATCGGAGCGGATCACCCGATACGACATCTTGGAATCGGCTTTGTCCGTACACGAACAAAAGGCAAACATCACCAGGATGCCTGCCATGAATTCCCTTATCCGTATTCTATGAGTCTGCACTTTTGGATACCTCATTTAACGTATCAAAGGTAAGGATTTATATCCGAACCAAAAACCGGCTTAATACATAATAACATAGATTAGAACCTGTTT
>JAZRWU010000273.1:0-2863 GCA_045599885.1 Bacteroidales bacterium
GCTACGAAAGACTGGCGTTGGGAAACCTCCTTCACCTTCGCCCACAACAAGAACGCTATCGTTGAGTTGAACGGTGGCAGCACTCCCGGTGTGGATGACCTCGTAGGTAACAAGTGGTTCATCGGTCAGCCGATTGACGTGATTTACAGCTACAAGATGATTGGTATCGTCGATGCCGACCGCGCTAAGGAAATCGCCGCCGATCCCAACATGAAGACCAAATTCTACGAAGGTGAAATGGAGCTTCTCGACCGTGAGATCAACGGTGTCAAGGACGGTGTTATCAATGCCGACGACAAGATGATTCTCGGTCATTGCTCGCCTACCTGGACCGGCAGTTTCGCCTCCAACCTGAGCTATAAGAATTGGGATCTCGGTGTCAACGTTTATACCAGCCAGGGTGGTATGGTTTATTCGCAGTTCATGCGTGAAATGCTCCGCTACGGTTCCCGTGGTACCCAGCATATCAAGATTGACTACTACATTCCTGACGGAGCTCCCCTTTTGGCTCAACCAGAAGCTCTCACTTATATCAAGAATGGCGATGACACGAAGAATGTGATGGATATTCCGGGTATGGTCACGTATCAGAAAGGTACTCATTATGGTAAATATCCTTATCCGACCAGCACGGCCGGTAACGGTTACGGTAATGTCCTGAATGGTGTGGACAGTCAGGATAATCCATTGTATTGTGTGGATAATTCCTTCGTAAGAATCAAGAATATCACGTTGGGTTATACCTTCTCCAAGAACACTCTTTCCAAGATTGGTCTCGAAGGTCTGAGAATCTATGCCAATGTGCTGAACCCCTTCGTATTCAGCAGCTATGAAGGTTTCGATCCTGAATGGGCTGATGGTAACTTCGGCAACGGTAGCGCCGGTGTTGCTTCCAGAACCTATCAGTTGGGTGTTAATTTGAAATTCTAATTTCCTAATTAAGAGACAATGAATAAGAAAATATTTGCAGCAGCTATTTGCGCATTGACTCTTTTCGCCAGTTGTTCTGATTTTTTGGAGCAGGACAACCGTTCGAATACGCCTTCGGATGCTTTCTACAAGACGGCTACCGGATATGAGAGTCTGACCAATGCCATGTATTCTACGCTCCGCGTGATTTTCAGCAGCCAACCTGTCTTGTTTGTCGGTGGAACGGATCTTTATGGTGACGGTAAGTCGGAATCGGTGGTATATACTTATTATACATTTACCGCCGATGACGGCAATATCGCCAACTTCTATTCAAACTGCTATAAAGGAATCCAGATGTGTAACGCCGTTATCGAATACGGTAAGATGACGGCCGAGTCTTCTGTCCGCGCCCAATACATTGACGAAGCCCGCTTTGTCCGTGCCTGGTATTATTTCCAGCTGGTTCAGCAGTTTGGTGGTGTGCCTCTCAGCAACGATATGTACACCTCGGCTGTGATGGAGCATCCGCGTGCTTCTCTTAAAGAGTGCTATGAATTCATCATCAGCGAGTTCAGCTATCTGGCCGGCAGTGAATCCAAACTTTTGGAAACCTCGACCGTGGGCCGCGCCAACAAGCGTGCCGCCAACTTCTTCCTGGCCAAGGCATATCTGACCCGTGGCTGGTTGAATGGCAAGGATGAGGAAGTTCAAGAAGAGAACATCGCTCAAGCTGACGACTTCAAGAATGCCGCCGCGTTCGCCGAAAAAGCCATCAATGGTGACAAGCCCAGCAAATCTATCGAAACTGTCTTCGATATCGCCAACGAGAACGATCCCGAATTCTTCTGGAGCTGCGAATACAGCTATAGCTCTGTGGAGAATCCTTCGAGCGGCGGTTCCTATCAGATGTGTCAGTTCGGCGCTTATCTGGGAGGTTCGGAACGTGCCAACAACAAGGCTATGGACGGTAACTTCTCACCGCTGCTTCACATGCATCAGCAGTTTGACCGTGGTGACGGACGTTATGAGCAGACTTTCATGTTTGAGTTCCACGAGGATACCCGTGCTGCCAACGACTTGAACTACTTCGCATACTACAACAAGCCCACGACTACCAAGATCCGTTACTATTACGCTCCTTGGTGGGCTACCGAAGAAGATGTCGAAGCTTGGATGGCAGACGATCCCTATGGTATCAAGAAAGACGTGGAATTTGTTTCCTATACGGTTAAAGACGGCGGTATCGCTCCTTCGAACGGTCAGCCCGAATCGTACAAGAATCGTCGTCACATGGACGTAGGTGTGCCCTGTATCAAGAAATTCGACGACTATACCGCTACTTCGATGGCCAACCGCAGCAGCACCTGCTCCATGCACGATGTATCGCTGGCTCGTCTGGGTGAGGCTTATCTGATTGCCGCGGAGGCTTATATGTTGCAGAACAACAATGCCAAAGCTGCTGAGCTTATCAACACCCTGCGTTCCCGTCCAGGAACCATCAAGGCTGGTTATAAAGTGGCCATGAAAGTCAATGCTTCGGATATCAATGTTGATTTCATCTTGAAAGAGCGTTGCTGCGAGTTGGCCGGCGAATATGTTCGTTGGACTGACCTTAAGCGTACTCACAAGCTGATAGAATACGTCACCAAGTATCAGGAGGACGAAATCAATCTCAACAACCTGAAAGGCGTTGACGGCAAGTACAAAATCCTTCGCCCGATACCCAACGCCGCTATCGACCTCAACAAGGCTGAAATCGCTCAGAATCCCGGATTCTAATCCGAAAGGATTTTGCAGTATTATGCAGATAAAATGGAGGACCGGCTCGATTGAGCCGTTCTTCTTTCATGTCTGGCGCCTTAGGCGCCAGACATGAAAGAAGACCGCGATTGATTCCGTTGGGGAGCAACCTCTTTTTACCGGGAGCGTACTCCCCGGACTGTCATTGGTT